>JAYVRZ010000219.1:0-3924 GCA_043775965.1 Sphingomonas sp. | reverse complement strand
GGCGGAGGCCGGGGCCCAATTGGGAAGGCCAGCGTAACGGAGGATCGCGCTCCGTTATCACCTTCCCCCGATTGGGCCCCGGCCTACGCCGGGGTGGTGACCGCTTTGCTGGCAGGGCGCTCTCCGCATGACGGAAGAAGGCCTACGCTTCGCCGCGGACTTCGCGCGCCTGGCGAGCGACATCGCCAATCCACTGCTCGCCGTCTCCGGCGGTCCCGACAGCATGGCGATGCTCACGCTAGCGCACGAATCGCTTCCCCCCGGCTTGACGGTCGCGAGTATCGACCACCGCCTCCGCCCCGAAGCGGCAGAAGAGTCCGCGATGGTCGCCGCGCACTGCGCGACCCTCGGCATTCCCCACGTCACGCTCGCGCCCGCGGAGCCGATTACGGGTGCCAGCATCCAAGCGCAGGCGCGCACCGCCCGCTACAAGCTCCTCACCGACCATGCCCGCGCGATCGGGGCAGGGGCGGTCGTCACCGCGCACCATGCCGACGACCAGGCCGAGACGTTCCTGATGCGCGCCGCCCGCGGGTCTGGGCTTGCCGGGCTCGCCGGCGTCCGTGCGCGCACCGAGGTGGACGGCGTCACCGTGATCCGTCCGCTGCTCGACTGGCGCCGCGCCGAACTTCGCGCGATCGTCCGCCGTGCCGAAGTGCCGTTCTTCGACGATCCCTCCAACCACGACGATCGCCACGATCGCACCCGGTTCCGCCGGCTGCTCGGCGAAAACGAATGGCTCGGCACGCCCAACCTCGCCCGCGCCGCCGCCGCGCTCGCGGAGACCGATACCGACGTCCGCGCGGTGGTGGAGTGGATCTGGACCGACCGCGCCAGGATCGGCGGCGGCGAAGTGAAATTGACGGTGGAGAACCTGCCCCGCGAAATCCTCCGAAGGCTCGCGCGCCGCGCGATCGCCGCAGTCCGTGCCGATGCGGGTATCGTTGCGCCGGAATGGACCGAGTCGGCGAACATCGAAAAACTGCTCGACGCGCTCATGGCGGGCAAGCGCACCACGCAGGCCGGCATCATCGCCAGCGTCCGCGGCGACGTCTGGCGCTTCCGCGAGGCGCCACCCCGCCGCGCCGCGGAAACGGTCGCCTGACCAGCCGCTCACACTGATCGACGCAAGCTGCGTGTTGTTCCATTGCCATTAACCTGCGTGCGCTTATCTTGTGCGGTGAAAGGTATCCGGTACCCATGAACGACAACGAGAACCGCGGGCAGAAGCCCCAGGGCCCCGGCAACGGAGGTCCTGGCAACGGAGGTCCCGAAAACGGCGGCGGCGGCAATCCTTGGATGAAGAGCCTCCTGATCTGGGTCGGCATCCTGCTCGCGCTTGCGCTGTTCGTGACCATGTTCGACGGCCGTACGGCGGCGTCGGGTGGCAGCACGATCGCGTATTCGGCGTTCCTCGACAAGGTCGACGAGGGCACCGTCAAGGACGTCAACATCTCGCGCGACATGATCTCCGGCACGCTGTCGAGCGGCGAGAAGTTCAAGTCGTATCCGATCCCCGACTCGACGCTGGTGCCGAAGCTGCGCGAGAAGGGCGTGTCGATCAGCGCGAAGCCCGAAGAGGGTCCGTCGATGCTGGCGCTGCTGTTGTACCAGTCGCTGCCGTTCCTGCTGTTCCTCGGCATCGCGTATTTCGTGCTCAAGCAGATGCAGAAGAACTCGGGCTCCGGCGCGATGGGCTTCGGCAAGAGCCGTGCGAAGATGCTGACGCAGAAGGAAGGCAAGGTCACCTTCCAGGATGTCGCCGGCATCGACGAGGCTCGCGAAGAGCTGGAGGAGATCGTCGAGTTCCTGAAGGATCCGACCAAGTTCGCGCGCCTTGGCGGCAAGATTCCCAAGGGCGCGCTGCTGGTCGGCTCGCCCGGGACCGGCAAGACGCTGCTCGCCCGCGCGATCGCGGGTGAAGCTGGCGTGCCGTTCTTCACCATCTCCGGCTCCGATTTCGTCGAGATGTTCGTCGGCGTCGGCGCGAGCCGTGTCCGCGACATGTTCGAGCAGGCCAAGAAGTCCGCACCGTGTATCGTCTTCATCGACGAGATCGATGCGGTCGGTCGTCATCGCGGTGCCGGCCTCGGCAACGGCAATGACGAGCGCGAGCAGACGCTGAACCAGCTGCTGGTCGAGATGGACGGCTTCGAGGCGAACGAAGGCATCATCATCATCGCCGCGACCAACCGTCCCGACGTGCTCGACCCCGCGCTGCTACGTCCGGGCCGGTTCGATCGCCAGGTCACGGTGCCGCGTCCGGATATCGAGGGTCGCATCAAGATCCTCGAAGTGCACATGAAGAAGGTGCCGCTCGCGCCCGACGTCGATCCGCGCGTTATCGCACGCGGTACGCCGGGCTTCTCGGGCGCCGATCTCGCCAACCTCGTCAACGAGGCGGCGTTGCACGCGGCACGCAAGGGCAAGCGCCTCGTCGCGATGGCCGAGTTCGAGGAGGCCAAGGACAAGGTCATGATGGGCGCCGAGCGTCGATCGATGGTCATGACCGACGACGAAAAGCGGATGACCGCATATCACGAGGCCGGCCATGCCGTCGTCGCGATGCATGAGGCCGCGTCGGATCCGATCCACAAGGCGACGATCATCCCGCGCGGTCGTGCGCTGGGCATGGTCATGCGTCTCCCCGAGCGCGACTCGTACAGCTATCACCGCGACAAGATGTACGCGAACCTCGCGGTCTCGATGGGCGGTCGCGTCGCTGAGGAAGTCATCTTCGGCTATGACAAGGTGTCGTCGGGCGCGAGCGGAGACATTCAGTACGCCACGGGTCTGGCGCGCGACATGGTCACGCGCTGGGGCATGTCGGACAAGGTCGGCCCGCTCGAATATGGCGAGCCCGAGGGCGAGTCGTTCCTCGGTTACTCGTCTAGCCGTCCGTCGCGCATGTCGAACTCGACCGCGCAGTTGATCGACGACGAGATCAAGCGGATCGTCGAGGGCGGTCTTGACCGCGCCAAGCAGGTGCTGAGCGATCATGTCGACCAGCTCCACACGGTCGCGGGTGCGCTGCTCGAGTTCGAGACGCTGACCGGCGACGAGATCAAGAAGCTGATCGCCGGCGAGGATCTCGACCGTCCGGATCCGGGCGCGAAGGCCTCGACCGTCCCGCGTGCGGGCACGTCGATTCCCAAGACGCGTCGTCCGTCCGGTCCGTTTGGCACGCCGAGTCCGCTGGGCGCCTGATCGGTTCATCCCGGCGTAAGCTAAGTACGAGCATGGGCGGCCTTTCTCCTGAAAGGCCGCCCATGTCGTATTTGCGTTCGAAGGCTGTAATCGCAGCGGTGCTCATTGCCGGGTCGGCGTTGCCGGCGAGTGCGGCAATGACCGTCGGCACATTCCTGGCGCGCGCGAATGCGCTGCGCGATCAGGGGCCGATGGCGCTGATGTCCCCGGACTTCACGGTTTTAAAGGCGGAAGCCAAAACCGCGACGACACAGTTGAAGGCGGAACGCGCCGCGCGCGCCGCTGCCGGCAAACCGCCGATCGCCTGCGTGCCCGAGGGTGAGAAGATCGGCATCATGGACATGCTCGACGGCCTGGCCGCGCTCCCCGCCGCCGACCAGAAGCGCCCGCTCAAGGATGGTTACGCACGGGTCATCGCGAAACATTATCCCTGCCGCTGAGGCATCGTCCGACGCGACGTCGGGCGAGGCCGCGTGTTGCGGGGCGGTGTGGAGCGAGCCGGCGTCTTGCAGGGCGGTGTGGTCCGACCCAGCGTGTGTGAGGCGGCGTGGTGCGGAGCTGCGTCATGCGGGGCGGTGTGGTCCAACCCGGCGCGTGTGAAGCGGCGTGGCGCGAGGCGCGAGGCGGCGTCATGCGGTTGGCGAAACGCTCGGCACGGGAAGGGCGTTTCTTACTTATGCTCGGCTGCGCCCGAGCGGGCGGGGCTGCCCCGTGACG
>JAYVRZ010000218.1:0-4027 GCA_043775965.1 Sphingomonas sp. | reverse complement strand
GCGGTCTGCGTGAAATACTGCTGCTGCAGCGACGGAGCGCGAAAGCCGGTCGATGCCGTCCCGCGGAGCGCGAACCAGCGTGCCAGGTCGTAGCGCAGCGACAGCTTGCCGGTCGCGGTCGAGCCGAAATCGGAATAATCCTCGGCGCGCCCGGCCAGGCCGACCAGGAACTTGTCCGTCACCTGCGCTTCGACGTCGAGATACACGCTGCCGTTGCGACGGCTCTTCTCGGTCGCATTGGTGGGCGAGAAGCCACCGAACCCCTGCGCGCCCGGTGCCGCGGTGACGCCGGCGGGAATGCCGGTCACCGTGCCCGCCGCCGGATAGCCATAGGAGGCCAGTTCGCCCGCGACGATCTTGTAGCCCTCGCGGCGTCCTTCGATGCCGAACGCGACGTTCAACGACTGGAACACGTCGAACTTGCGCGAGACGTCGAGGCCGGCGACATACTGGTCGTAGATCGTCGAACCGTCGTCGAAGCTGTGCGGCGTGGCGGTGCCGTACGCATAGTTCGCCGAGTTCAGCGTGCGATAGTCGATCGTGTTGCGACCATAGCTCAGCGACAGGTCGACGTCGAAGCCCGACACCTGGCCGCGCAGGCCGACCGCCGAATTGATGTCCTTCGACTTGGTGTTGATGATCGGCAGGAAGCCGTCCGGATAGCCGGCGCGCGACAGCAGCGCCAACGCGGCAGGGGTTGCGGTGGCCGCGGCGACGCGTGGGAAGGCGGCGCTGCGGCTGTCGCGGTCCTGGTAGCCGCCGAATGCATACAGGCTGATCGTATCGGTCAGCGACGTACCCGCGTTCACGAAGCCGGTATATTGCTCGACCGCCGGGTCGCCGTAACGGCCGGTCACGCGGTTGAGGGTGACACGCGTGTCAATGTCCGCCCGATTAGTCGGCTGGCGCTTGGTGTATTCGCCCGAGACGGTGACGAAGCCGTCGCTGCCGAAGCCGATGCCCTGCCATGCCGATGCCGTGACGGCGTGCTCGCCGGTCACCTTGCGGCTGTTGTTCGCGGTGTCGACGTCGGTGTTGTAGACGCCGTAATTGACCTGGGCGCCACCGCCGGAGCGTGCTTCCTTCAGCCGCAAATTGACGACGCCGGCGATCGCGTCCGACCCGTATTGCGCCGATGCGCCGTCACGCAGCACTTCGATCCGGTCGAGCGCGACCGTCGGCACGGTATTGAGATCGACCGCGGCCGAACCGCGCCCGACACTGCCATTGGTGTTGACCAGCGACGAAGTGTGGCCGCGGATACCGTTGATCAGCACCAGCGTCTGGTCCGGCGACAGGCCGCGCAGCGTTGCCGGGCGGATCGCGTCGGTGCCATCGGTCGCCGATGGCCGCGGGAAATCGATCGAGGGCGCGATCGCCGACAGCGCGGTGGCGAGTTCGGTGGTGCCCTGCCGCTGCAGGCTCGCGCCGCTCAGCACGTCGACCGGCGACGCGCTGTCCAGCCTGGAGCGGCCGACGGCACGCGTGCCCGTCACGATGATCTCGTCCTGCTCCTGGTCCAGCGGGGCGGCGGCTGGATCGTTGGCGGGAGCGGCGGGCGCCTCCTGCGCGATCGCGGCATGCGCCTGGAGCGCGAGAGTCGAAACGGCGAGAGCCAACGCGGTACGATAAACGGTCATGTAACAAATCCCTTTGAACTGATCGCTCTACGGCGACTATCGATCCTGTTTCGTCCGGTGCGTGTGTCAGGGCAATGAGAAAAAACTACGGATCGATGCGTTTGCGACGACATGGCTCCCCTTGAGCATGCGGTCGTCACCGGGTCGGGGCGCGCCGTCTTCATAAATCTCGCGAACGCCGTTAAGACGCCTCCAACCTGGGCCCATCCGTATCCGTAAAGGCGCTGCATGACCGTCATCACCGAAGCCGACCTGATCGAAAGCGTCGCCGACGCGCTCCAGTTCATCAGCTACTACCACCCGATGGACTATATCCGCGCCTTGGGCGTCGCGTACGAGGCCGAGCAGAGCCCCGCCGCCAAGGACGCGATCGCGCAGATCCTCACCAACAGCCGGATGTGCGCCGAGGGCCACCGCCCGATCTGCCAGGATACCGGCATCGTCACGATCTTCGTCAAATGGGGCCAGGAGTGCCGCCTCGAGTCGACCCGCTCGCTGCAGGAAGTCGTCGATGAGGGCGTGCGGAAGGCGTATCTCAACCCCGAGAACAAGCTGCGCGCGTCGATCCTCGCCGACCCCGCCTTCACGCGCCGCAACACCAAGGACAACACGCCGAGCGTGATGCATGTCGAAATGGTGCCGGGCAACACCGTCTCGATCGACGTCGCGGCCAAGGGTGGCGGCAGTGAAAACAAGTCGAAGTTCAAGATGATGAACCCGTCGGATTCGATCGTCGACTGGGTGCTGGAAATGATTCCGCAGATGGGCGCCGGCTGGTGCCCGCCCGGCATGCTCGGCATCGGCATCGGCGGCACCGCCGAGAAGTCGATGATCCTCGCGAAGGAATCGCTGATGGGCGCGATCGACATGGCGCAGCTGAAGGCGCGGGGTCCGAAGAACGATATCGAGGCGCTGCGGATCGAGATCTACGACAAGGTAAACGCGCTCGGCATCGGCGCGCAGGGGCTCGGCGGGCTCTCGACCATCCTCGACGTCAAGATCTTCGACTGGCCGACGCACGCCGCGTCCAAGCCGGTCGCGATGATCCCCAACTGCGCCGCTACCCGCCACGCGCATTTCGTGCTCGACGGCTCGGGCCCGGTGTATCTCGAGGCGCCCAAGCTCGAGGAATGGCCCGACGTTGACTGGACACCCGACAAGGCCGCGATCCGCGTCGATCTCGATACGCTGACCCCTGAGGTCGTGCAGACCTGGAAGCATGGCGACCGCCTGCTGCTCAACGGCAAGATGCTGACCGGGCGCGATGCGGCACACAAGCGGATCGCCGACATGCTCGCCAAGGGCGAACCGCTCCCCGTCGATTTCGCGGGCCGCGTGATCTATTATGTCGGCCCGGTCGATCCGGTCGGCGACGAGGTGGTCGGCCCCGCTGGCCCGACGACCGCCACCCGCATGGACAAGTTCACACGGATGATGCTCGACCAGGGCCTGCTTGCGATGGTCGGCAAGGCGGAGCGTGGCGCGGATGCGACCAAGGCGATCGCCGAGCGCAAGTCGGCCTATCTGATGGCGGTCGGCGGTGCGGCCTACCTCGTCGCGCGCGCGATCAAGGGCTCGAAGGTCGTCGGCTTCGCCGATCTCGGCATGGAGGCGATCTACGAGTTCGAGGTCGCCGACTTCCCGGTGACCGTCGCGGTCGATTCCGCGGGCGAGAACGTCCATCAGCTCGCGCCCTTGGTGTGGCGCGAGAAGATCAAGCGCGAGGGTCTGCTGACGCCCGCCTGATCCGGGTTCCGGAACGGGCAGGGGGCTGTACCGTTGGACGCGGGTTACACAGGAGTTCTTGCATGTCCCGTTCGTTCGCCAAGCCCGTCGCGCTGCTCCTCGCGGCCAGTCTCGCATCGGGTATTCCATCGGGCGCGACCGCGCAGACGCAACCGGCGACCGAGACCCAGTCTGGCGGGCTGATGGGTAGCCTCGGCGGACTGATCGGTGGCGGGATGCCGAGCGTCGGCTCGATCGGGGCGGGCAATGCGGCGGGGCTGCTCGGCTATTGCCTCAAGAACAAGCTGCTCGGCCAGGGCGGTGCGCTCGGCGCGTTGACGGGATCGCAGCGGCTAACCCCGCGAGCGGGAACCCAGGCTTCGGGCGCGCAATCGATCCTCCAGCGCCTCACCAACCGCCAAGGCGTCCAGACCTCCCCCGGTTATGCCGCGGGGCAAGCCGGGGAGATCCAGGCCCCGAACGGTCAGGGTCTGGCGCTCGACGATCTCGGCGGCCAGCTGAAGACGCGGATGTGCAGCCTCGTCCTCAGCCGCGCGAAGTCGTTTCTGTAAGACTTTCTGTAAGATAGCGCTGGCGGGTGTCGGCATGGCAGTCCAGCCGACCGCCGCCCCAACACAGCACCTCCCCGGCGAAAGCCGGGG
>JAYVRZ010000217.1:0-7423 GCA_043775965.1 Sphingomonas sp. | reverse complement strand
GTTAGCGATCGGGCGTTGGCGGGGTAACCGCCGCCCTTACCGTTCCCCCGCGGAGGCGGGGGCCCAGGCTCAACCAAAGGGCAGTATGCTTGGCCCCTGGGCCCCCGCCTTCGCGGGGGAACAAGAGTAAGGTTGCGCTACTATCCGTAGTCACTCCACCCCGGCGGAGGCCGGGGCCCAATTGGGAAGGCTGGAGTAACGGAACGCTACGTCGGCCAATCGCCGTCCCCCAATTGGGCCCCGGCCTGCGCCGGGGTGGTGCTTATATGGCGACTGGGTAGCGTTTAGATTGCGCTGGAGCGGTACTTGTTTGGGTAACGGCTTACTTCCGCTCACCCGCCGTCTCGGCCCGCACCGACTTGAACTCCGACCCGGCGCTCCATTCCGGCCACAACCGGCTGTTCGCCAGCTTCGTCCCGATCGTCTGGAACAGCCCGACATCCTGCGCCGCGCCGCGCAGGTCCCAGTTCGCGCTCCACGCGTCGCACGTCTGGTGATAGCATTTCATATAGCCGTCGAGCCAAGCCTGCCCGGCGGTCCGCCCGCCGGCGACGAGATCGGGCGCACCGCTGATCGCCATCAGCAGCAAGGTCGGCACGCCGCGGCGTGCGACCGAGAAATGATCGGCGCGGTAGAACAGCCCGCGTTCGGGGAGTGCTTCGGGGGTGACGACGCGGCCTTGCGGCTGCGCCGCGTCGCCGAGCATGTCCTCGAGGCTGTTCTGGCCGGCGCCGACCAGCATGACGTCCTTCGCCGGCCCCGCGGTCTGCAGGATGTCGAGCGTCAGGTTCGCGACCGTCCTGGCCGCCGGATAGACCGGGTTCACCGCATAGGTTTCCGAGCCGAGCAGCCCGCGCTCCTCGCCGCTCCACAGCGCGAAGACGAGGCTTCGATCGGTGCGCGGTGCCTTGGCGAAACTGCGCGCGAGTTCGAGCACGCCGGCCACGCCGAGCCCGTCGTCGTTCGCACCCGGGCGGATCGTGCGGCCCTGCGCGTCGGGTGCGCCGATGCCGTAGGCGTCCCAGTGCGCGCCGAACATCACGACCTCGTCGGGGTGCGTCTTGCCCGGCAGCTTGGCGAGCACGTTCTGGCTGACCGCGGTGTCGTGCTTGACCGGCAGGTCGGTGGTGAACGCCTGTTTCAGCGCGACCGGGCGGAAGTCGCTCCGCCGCGCCGCCTTGCGCAGCGTCGCCAGGTCGAGGCCCGACGCGGCGAACAGCCGAGTCGCGGCGTCGCCTTCGAGCCAACCCTGGAGCAGCAGTCGCGACTCGGGATCCTTGCGCACGATGTCGTAATTCTCGCCCGCCGGCGCGGTCACTGTGCTCCAGCCGTAACCGGCGCCCGCCGTGTCGTGGACGATCAAGGCCGCGACCGCGCCACGTCGCGCGGCTTCTTCGTACTTGTAGGTCCAGCGGCCGTAATAGGTCATCCGCCGGTCGCCGAACTTGCCCTTCGCATCATCGCCCGCGATCGCCTCGAAATCGGGATCGTTGACGAGGAACACCGCGACCTTGCCCTTCAGGTCGAGCCCCTTGAAGTCGTCCCAGCCGCGTTCGGGCGCGCTGACGCCGTAGCCGACGAACACCATCGGCGCATTGGCGATGGCGACGCGGTCAACGCCGCGAACGGTGCTGACATAGACGTCGCGGCCCTGGACCAGCGCGGTGTCGCCGGCGCGGACGGTGCCGGAGCCCATCCGGGTGTGGACGAGCGGTACGGGCTGCGTCCAGCTGCCGTTCGGGCCACCGGGCTGCGCCTTCATCGCCTTGAACTGCGCGATCAGCCAGGCGATCGTCCTGGTCTCGCCGGGCGTGCCGGGGGCGCGGCCCTCGAACGCGTCGGACGAGAGCGTCTTCACGTCCGCCGACAGTCGGTCGGGCGAGATCGCGGTCTGCGCCACGGCAGGCGCGGCGATCGCGAACGCCGCAGCGGTGGCAACGAGTCGCAGCGCGCTCAAGCCTGCGACCCCGACGGCACGACCTGGAACGTTTTCGCGGCGGGCAGCGCGTTCGCCTGATACGCGATCGCCAGCGCCCAGCCGGCGAGCAATGCCATCAGCACCCAGGTCGCCAGCGCGCCCCCTGCCCGTGCCGGGCTCGACGTCGTTCGGTCCATCCCGAACCCATGCGCGATCCGCGCGACGACGAAAACGGCACCCGCGATCCATAGCCACAGCGTCGACCCGCCGCCCAGCTCGATCAACCCCATCAGGATCAGGATGAACGGCGCATATTCGGTGAAGTTGGCGTGCGCGCGCATCCGCCCCTGCAACAGCGCATCGCCGTTATCGCCGAGCAGCACCTTGTCCTTCAGGCGAATCGGCACGATTCGGAAGGCGAGCCACAGATTGACGATTGTCGCCGCAGCGGCGATCGTCAGCGTCACGGGTAAAATCACGGCGTTGCCCCTCGTTGGATATCCTGTCGGGTCCTGCCACTCGGGACCAATGGTTGCAACGCGGGGTTAAATCGCTATAGCGCCACGCTTCGCGAGCGTCAGGCCGCATGGGTTGCTTCAGGCGGCCGGCATTCATGTCGGTTGCCGAGTTCCGTGTCCGGGCGTACTCGGAGCCCCGACCTTTAGATTGAACAAGGTGCCGAAATGGCCGTCCCCAAAAGAAAAACCTCGCCCTCCAAGCGCGGCATGCGCCGTGGTCACGATTCGCTGACGATCGCGTCGTTCCAGGAATGCCCCAATTGTGGCGAACTGAAGCGTCCGCACAATCTGTGCGGGTCGTGCGGTCACTATAATGGTCGCGAAATCCTCTCGATCGAGGGCTGAGGATTCCGTCCGGAACCTCTAACTTGAACGAAGGACAGACGATGCCCGACAGCGGCTGGATCGCAGTCGATGCAATGGGTGGCGATGACGGGCTGGCAGTGATGCTCGCCGGCGTCGCCCGTGCGCGTCATCGCCACGAGGGCACGCACTTCTTCCTGGTCGGCGACGAGACTGCGATTCGCGAGGGGCTGAAAGCTCATCCGAACCTGTCGCAGAATTCGGAGATCGTCCACGCACCCGAAGTCGTCGGCTCGAGCGAAAAGCCGAGCCAGGCGATCCGGCGTGCGAAGACGACGTCGATGGGCATCGCGATCGACCTGGTCAAACAGGGTCGCGCCGCCGCCGCGGTGTCGTCGGGGAATACCGGCGCGCTGATGGCGATGGCGAAGATCTCGCTCAGGATGCTGCCGGGAATCGACCGGCCGGCCCTCGCCGCGCGTCTGCCGACGCTGGGCGATACCGACATGGTGATGCTCGACCTCGGCGCGAACACCGAATGCGATGCGCGTAACCTCGTCCAGTTCGCGATCATGGGCGCCGCCTATGCGCGCACCGCGCTCGACATCCCGCACCCGCGCGTCGCGCTGCTGAACATCGGCAGCGAGGACATGAAGGGCACCGACCAGATCCGCGACGCCGCCGCCCAGCTGCGTGCGACGCCGTCGGTCGACATGAAGTTCGAGGGCTTTATCGAGGGCGACCGGCTGTCGCGCGGCGAAGTCGACGTGGTCGTGTGCGACGGCTTTTCGGGCAACATCGCGCTGAAGACCGCCGAGGGCACCGCGCGGTTCGTCGCCGACCTGCTCAAGCGCGCGTTCCGCAGCTCGGTGCGCTCGAAGCTCGGTTTCCTAATCTCCAAGCCCGCAACCGAATTGCTGCGCGATCACCTCGATCCCAACAATCACAACGGCGCGGTGTTTCTCGGGCTCAACGGCATCGTCGTGAAGAGCCATGGCGGCGCCAACGAACGCGGCGTGGCCACCGCGATCGGCAACGCCGCCAAGATGGTTCGCAACGACCTGGTGCGGCGGATCGCCGACGATCTCGGCAATGTGGAGAAAGCGGCATGATCCGTTCGGTCGTCCTTGGCACCGGATCCGCCCTGCCCGCCCGCCGCGTCTCGAACGCCGAGCTCGCGGAACAGGTCGACACGACCGACGAGTGGATCGTCGAGCGCACCGGCATCCGCTTCCGTCATATCGCCGGCGAAGGCGAGACGACCGCGACGCTCGCCGCCGATGCGTGCCGTGCGGCGCTGGTCGCCGCGGGAATCGAACCGCAGAGCATCGACCTGATCGTGCTCGCTACCGCGACGCCCGACCAGACCTTCCCGTCCAGCGCCACCAAGGTCCAGGCGATGCTCGGGATCGACGACTGCGTCGCGTTCGACGTGGCCGCGGTCTGCTCGGGCTTCCTGTACGCGGTGCAGGTCGTCGACAGCATGATCCGCAGCGGCGTCGCCAGGCGTGCGCTGGTGATCGGCGCGGAGACGTTCAGTCGCATCCTGGACTGGGAAGACCGGACGACCTGCGTGCTGTTCGGCGACGGCGCCGGCGCGATCGTGCTCGAGGCGCAGGACACCGCCGATGACGGCGGTCGCGGCATCCTGACGACCAAGCTGCATGCCGATGGCCGGCACAACGAGCTTCTGTATGTCGACGGCGGCGTCTCGACGACCGGCACCGTCGGCAAGCTGCGCATGAAGGGCCGCGAGGTCTTTCGCCATGCGGTGACCAACCTGGCGTCGGTGATGACCGAATCGCTGGCGATGGCGGGGCTGTCGTCGGACCAGGTCGACTGGGTCGTGCCCCACCAGGCGAACGCGCGAATCCTCGACGCGACCGCGCGGAAACTGGGTCTGGAACCGGCGAAAGTGGTCGTGACGGTCGACCAGCATGCGAACACGTCGGCAGCCTCCGTACCGCTCGCGCTCGACGTTGCGGTGCGCGACGGACGTATACGGCAAGGGCAGATCGTCGTGCTGGAGGCCATGGGTGGCGGGTTCACCTGGGGTGCGGCGGTTATCCGCTTCTAAAGCTTGCCGAAATCGATCGGTTCGCCTGCAGAACAAAAGTTCTTCCGGTCGCCTGTCCGCTTGTGTAGGTAGTTCGCCGAGTGTGGGAGCTTGATGAACATGACGACGGGTACTTTGACACGGGCCGACCTGGCTGAATCGCTCCACAAGGAGGTCGGGCTGTCGCGCTCGGATTCCTCCAAGATCGTCGAGCAGATTCTGGCCGAGATGTGCGGTGCGCTGTCGCACGGCGAGAACGTCAAGATCTCGGGGTTCGGGACGTTCGTGCTCCGCGACAAGGGCGAGCGCGTCGGTCGCAACCCCAAGACGGGCATCGAGGTGCCGATCGCACCGCGCCGCGTCCTGACGTTCCGCGCGAGCCAGATGATGCGTGAGCGCATCGTCGGTGCCGACTGATACCCGAGATGCCTGATACCGACGACGCACTGCCCGATGCCGGGGGGCAAAAGGTCAGTGCGGCGTTTCGGACGATCGGCGAACTGTCGCGCGACCTCGGGTTGCCGCAGCACATCCTGCGCTATTGGGAGACGCGGTTCCCGCAACTCCGCCCGCTGCAACGCGCGGGCAACCGGCGCTATTACCGTGCCGAAGACGTCGCTCTGGTCCGCCGGATCGACCAGTATCTGAACCGCGAAGGCTATACCGTGCGCGGGGTCCAGCAATTGCTGGCGACCGAGAAGCGCGCACCGGCTGCGATCCCGGGGCCAGGCGAGATCGTCGCCTCGACCGAGTCGCAGATGACCGCCCTGCGCGCGATCCGCGACCTGCTGGCCGAGGCTTTGGCGGCGGACTAGACCTTATACGACCTAGCCCGTCATCCCTGCGCAGGCGGGGATCCATATTGGCTAAGCTCAGCGATCAGTCCGCAAACCCTTGAATGGGTCCGCGCCTCCGCGGGGATGACGAACGCCAGCGGATCACGTCCCCTTTACCGCTCGCGCGTGGCGGCGAAGCGGATCTTGGGGTAGCGTTCGGCGATGTAGTTCACTTCCCACGCGCTTTTGGCGAGGAAGACGGGGTTGGCGTCGCGATCCTTCGCCATCGCGCCGCGGTTGATCTCGGCGAAGGTCTTGAGTTCGAGCGGGTCTTCCGCGGAAATCCAGCGCGCGGTCTCGTACGGCGCGGGCTCGAGCCCCGCCGCGACTTTGTATTCCGCGTCCAGCCGCGACAGCAGCACTTCGAGCTGCAATTGCCCGACCACGCCGATGATCCAGTTCGAGCCGATGTCCGGGTAGAAGACCTGCGTCACGCCCTCCTCGGCCATGTCGTCCAAGGCTTTCCGCAACTGCTTGGTCTTGGTGAAGTCCTTGAGCACGACGCGGCGCAGGATTTCGGGCGCGAAGTTCGGCAGGCCGGTGAAGCGGATCGCGGCCTTTTCGCTGAGCGTGTCGCCGACCCGCAGCGTGCCGTGGTTGGGGATGCCGATGATGTCGCCGGGGAACGCCTCGTCCGCCAGCTCGCGGTTCTGCGCGAAGAACAGGATCGGCGAGTGCACCGCGATCGGCTTGCCGTGACCGGTCGGGGTGAGCTTCATGCCGCGCTTGAAGACGCCCGAGCAGAGCCGCATGAACGCGATCCGGTCGCGGTGGTTGGGGTCCATGTTCGCCTGCACCTTGAACACGAAGCCGGTGACTTCGGGTTCATCGGGCGAGACGGGGGCGGGTTCGGCGGGCTGTGCACGCGGTGGCGGGGCATAGTCGGCGAGCGCGGCGATCAGTTCGGCGACGCCGAAGTCCTTCAGCGCGGAGCCGAAATAGACGGGCGTCAAATTGCCTGCGCGATAGGCCTCGGGGTCGAAGCTCGAATAGCCGCCTTGCGCGAGCTCGGCTTCGTCGTTTAGGCGGATCATCGCTTCGGGGCTGAGGATCTTGGCGAGTTCGGGGTCGTCGATGCCGGCGAAGGGAATCGCCTTGCCCATGAATTCGCGGCTGTCGCCTTCGGGGCGGCTCAGCGTGTTGGCGTAGAGATCGTAGACGCCCTCGAACTCGCCGCCCATGCCGACCGGCCAGCTCATCGGGCAGACGTCGAGCTGGAGCATCTCGGCTACTTCGTCGAGCAGCGAGAACGGATCGCGACCCTCGCGGTCGACCTTGTTGACGAAGGTGATGATCGGCACGTTGCGCAGGCGGCAGACCTCGAACAGCTTCCGAGTCTGAGGCTCGATGCCCTTGGCGGCGTCGATCACCATGACCGCGGAGTCGACCGCGGTCAGCGTGCGGTAGGTGTCCTCGGAGAAGTCTTCGTGGCCTGGGGTGTCGAGCAGGTTGAAGGTGATCCCCTGCCGCTCGAACGTCATCACCGACGAGGTGACCGAAATCCCGCGCTGCTGCTCGATTTTCATCCAGTCGGAGCGGGCGCGGCGGGTCTGGCCGCGCGCCTTCACCTCGCCGGCGAGATGGATCGCACCGCCGAAGTAGAGCAGCTTCTCGGTCAGCGTGGTCTTGCCGGCATCGGGATGCGAGATGATCGCGAAGGTGCGGCGGGGGGATTGGGTCATGTCATTCTCTCGGTCGTGCCGGACGGGCGGATGCGCGGGGACCAGCCCGGCATGGCGCGCCGCTACGGCACCAGCGTCACGCTCATGGTGATGCGCTTCTCGGCACCGGG
>JAYVRZ010000216.1:0-4705 GCA_043775965.1 Sphingomonas sp. | reverse complement strand
CGATCGCCGGGTTTGCGGTGGTGTCTCGTAAGATCGATCACGTCAAAAAGGCTGTCGAAACACTGGCCGACCGGATGGATGTGCTGAGCGACGCGTTCTTCGCATCCCCGATCCTCAATTCGCCCTATCAAGAGCCGCAACAGCACTGGGAACTAGACGAGAACGGCCAACCGACCAGCATGGTCGTGCCGCGACGGCGGACGAGCGCGCTGGTGTCGCCGATCCCGAAAGCGCGAAAAATCCGCGGCAAGGCGATTCAGGCCGATCTGCTGACCGAAGGCGACGGACAGGAATATAACCCGACCGAAGTGATCAACGGCGTCCGATCGGCGGTCGATAGTTGGCGGCGTTTGCCCGAGAGCCAGTGGCAGGTGACGCCCTCGACCGCGCGGTTGCTGCGCCACTGGCGCACGCACGACTTCGCCAACCAGAAGCCGTTCTTCTGCCAGGTCGAGGCCGTCGAGACGGTCATCTGGCTAACCGAAGTCGCGCCGAAATCCTCGTCGCAGGGCCGGCGGTTCTGGACGCACCTGGAGGCAGCCAATGCCGCGTCCAACCCGGAACTGCTGCGCATGGCGCTGAAGCTCGCGACCGGGGCCGGCAAGACCACGGTGATGGCAGCTGATCGCGTGGCAGACCGTCAACGCCGTGCGCCATCCGAACGCCAGGAAGTTCTCGCGGGGCTTCCTGATCGTCGCGCCCGGTATCACGATCAAGGACCGGCTGCGCGTGCTGCAGCCCAATGATCCTGAAAGCTATTACGGATCGCGCGAGATCGTGCCCGAGGACATGCTCGGTGATCTCGGGCGTGCGAAGATCGTCATCACCAATTACCATGCCTTCAAGAAGAAGGACGAAGTGCCGCTCAACAAGGTGCAGCAGGCGGCACTGCGCACGACGCCGAAGCCGGAAAGCGACGGCGCGATGATCCGCCGTGTCGCGGGCGAGCTGATGGGCCTGAAGAACATCGTCGTGATGAACGACGAGGCGCACCACTGCTATCGCGAGCGGCAGCTGACGCCGGAGGAACAGGCCGCGCTGAAGGGCGACGACCTGGCCGAAGCGAAGGAGAACAACGAGGCCGCGCGGCTGTGGATCTCCGGGTTGGAGGCGATCAGGCGCGAGCTGGGCGTGTCGATGGTCTACGACCTGTCGGCAACGCCGTTCTTCCTCAAGGGCTCGGGCTATCGCGAGGGATCGCTGTTCGGCTGGGTGATGTCGGACTTCAGCCTGATGGATGCGATCGAGTGCGGCATCGTCAAGCTGCCGCGCGTGCCGATCATGGACAATGTGCCGGGCGGCGACACGCCGATGTTCCGCAACCTGTGGGAGCATGTCGGCAAGGCGCTCCCGAAGAAAAGCGGCGGCGCAAAAGGGCTCGATCCGCAGAAGCTGCCCAACGCACTGCTCTCCGCGATCGACGCGCTGTACGGGCATTACCAAAAGACGCAGACGCTGTGGCAGGATGCCGGCGTCGGCGTCGATCCGGTGTTCATCGTCGTGTGCAACAATATCGCCACGTCGACGCTGATCACCAAATACATCGCCGGCTACGAAGTGACCGACGAGCACGGCAATACCAACCTCGTCGCGGGAAAATGCCCGCTGTTCCGCAATTTCGATCCGGATGGCGCGGCGATACCGCGAATGCGGACGCTGCAGATCGACAGCCAGCAGATCGATTCGGGCGAGGCGATCTCAGCCGATTTCCGCGCCGCCGCGGGGCCGGAGATCGCACGTTTCAAGGACGAGCTGATCCAGCGCACCGGCGATCGCCAGGCGGCAGAAAAGATCGACGACGCGACGATCCTGCGCGAGGTGATGAACACAGTCGGGCGCAAGGGATCGCTGGGCGAAGGCATACGCTGCGTCGTCTCGGTATCGATGCTGACCGAGGGCTGGGACGCCAACACCGTCACGCACGTGCTAGGGGTCCGAGCGTTCGGCACACAATTGTTGTGCGAGCAGGTGATCGGCCGCGCGCTGCGCCGCCAATCCTACCAGCTTCAGCCCGACGGACTGTTCAAGGTCGAATATGCCGACGTGCTCGGCATCCCGTTCGATTTCACCGCGCAGCCGGTGATTTCCAAGCCCAGCCCACTCGACAACATGGAGCGCGTCCACGCGATCAGCCCCGAGCGCGATGCGAGCGAGATCCGCTTCCCGCGCGTCGAGGGCTATCGCACAGAGCTGCCGACCGAGACGCTGACAGCGACCTTCACCGACGATTCCACGCTGGAGCTGACCCCGGAACTGGTCGGCGCGACCGAGACGATCAATTCCGGCATCGTCGGCGAATCCGCCGACCTGACGCTGGATCACCTCGCCGATGCGCGCACCGCGACGATCGTGCTCCGCCTGGCCGACTGGATCGTGCGCCGGCGGCTGACCGATGCCGGCGGCGTGCCCAAGGTCGCGCTGATCCTGCAGCTGCGACCGATCGTGCGGCGCTGGATGGCCGAGCATCTCACCTGCTCGGGCGGCACGCAGCCAGCGCAATTGCTCTACTACAACATCGCCGATCGCGTCGCCGACCGGGTCATGGCCGCGATCTCGCGCGGACAGGAAGGCGGCGGCCGCGTGTTGGCGCTGCTCGACCCGTACAACCGCGAGGGCAGCACGCGGCACGTGAGCTTCATGACCAGCAAGGACCGCTACGACACGGGCGCGCGCTGCCACATCAACTACGCCGTGATCGACAGCGACTGGGAGGCGGAATTCTGCCGCGTGGCGGACGCGCATCCGCGTGTGTTGGCATGGGTGAAGAACCACAATCTCGGGTTCGAGGTGCCTTACAACGCCGGCGGCGAAGCGCGCCGCTACCGCCCCGATTTCATCGTCCGCGTCGACGACGGCGCCAACGATGGAGGGGGCGCCGACGACCCGCTCAACCTCGTCGTCGAGATCAAGGGCGCGCGCGACGAGGACGACAAGGACAAGGCGGAGACGATGCGGACTTTGTGGGTGCCGGGGGTGAACAACATCGGCACGCTGGGCCGCTGGGGTTTTGCCGAGTTCACCGATGTATGGACGATCAGGACCGAGTTCGCCGCGAAGATCGAAGCGTGGCTGGACAGCGTGACGGAGCGAACGACATGACCGGATCTTCGCTGAATCTGGGATATTGGGCCACCGTCGAGCATGCTGCGACCTGGGATGCCGACAGAGCCTTGCTGCAATCCATCACGGATAATGGGGGTCGCCTTTCGGCGGATGTCGCGAAGAAGATCGCCGGCATCTACAAGGTTGCAAGGACATTCCACGGCGTAGCCGCCAAGGGATACGGACCAATCGCCGGCATCATCAATGGGATTACCCTAATTCCGGGCCAGTCGTTCGACGTGCGCGTTACCGCCGCCGTGCAGGCCACGCATGCCATCGCGGCCTTGGGATACACCGCCAACCCGTCTGCGGTATCGAAGTGGTTGTGGTTTCGAGCGCCCGACAATTGGTACATATACGATCAGCTGGCGGCACGCGCTGTCGGCGCCGGTACATCGAGCGTGCGCGGCATGCGGGGGTTCTTCGCGATCCTGCAGTCGTGCGACGTGCAGGCTATTCATGACCGTATCGCCGCAATCATCATCGCCAGCGGCCTCGATTTGCGACCCGAGCGCGTGATCGACAAGTTCCTGTGGCTGGCTGGCGCGAAGGATTCTGCCAGCGTCATTTCCAGTGCGCGCGTTCGCCATGCATCGTTGGTCGCCGATGCGTCCGCGCTGCACGATCTGGCGACGCAGATCTCCGACATCCTCCCAGACGATCAGTTCGTGCCGCTCAAGGACCGCCCCTAATGGCCAAGCCCCCTCTCCGCGTCGACAGCCTCAACCATGACGAGGCGTCGCGCAAGAACGCGCCGACCGCCGAGCTCGAGGCGTTCGTGCCGGCCGACGTGAAGCGTCCGATCCTCGCCGCGTACGAACGGCGCAACCCCGATCTCGATCCGCAGCTGGTGTGGCGCGGCAAGGACGTGGCCGACTGGTCCGACCTGATGGTAGAGGCCCCTCCCCTCTACATCCAGGAGAAGATCCACCCCAAGGCGCTGATCGAGGACCTGAAGCGCGCGACGCAGCGCGCCCTGAGAAATAAAGGGGCCGAGCCCGAGGCCGCGCCCGATCTGTTCGCCGACCTGTTTGGGGATTTCAACGGCATCGATCCCGAGCAGAAGACCGAATTCTACGCGCACGATCAGCATTGGTCGAACCGCATGATCCTGGGCGATGGCCTCAAGGTGATGGCGAGCCTGGCCGAGCGCGAGGGGCTCAAGGGGCAGGTGCAGTGCATCTATATCGACCCGCCCTACGGCATCAAGTTCAACTCCAATTTCCAGTGGAGCACCACCAGCCGCGACGTGAAGGACGGCAAGGCCGACCATTTCAGCCGCGAGCCCGAACAGGTGAAGGTGTTCCGCGACACCTGGGCGGACGGCATCCACTCCTACCTCACCTATCTGCGCGACCGGCTGACCGTCGCGCGCGACCTGCTGACCGAGAGCGGATCGGTGTTCGTCCAGATCGGCGACGAGAATGTGCATCGCGTGCGGGCGTTGATGGATGAGGTTTTTGGGGAGCAGAACCTCTGCTCGCAACTCACAGTAGTGAAGACGGCCAGCCAGTCGGCCGAGTTGATCGCGGGAACGGCGGACTACGTTCTGTGGTACGCAAAGGCACGCGAGACTGTCAAGTTCCGAACGCCGCTGGCGACC
>JAYVRZ010000215.1:0-9955 GCA_043775965.1 Sphingomonas sp. | reverse complement strand
CTCAAGGATGCCTTACCAACAGGCACACAGGGTAGCCCAGGAGACTGGATCGTCCTCGATCTTCGGGCGCTGCGATCCAGGATGCCAAAGGATATGACTACGGCTTGGCGCAGTGTCGTCCAACGTTACGATTTGGTGGTCGTGGCGCCCGATTTGACACCATCCAGCCTGATCGGAAGCAGATAGACGATGTCACCAAGACTAAAGCCGCATCGCAGGACAGCTCCGCCGACTGGTCCGACCCCGAACGATGGCGTACTGACAATGTGCCCCTACCGGACGGCATCGCCGATCTCGATCTGATCGCCTGGGTGCGGTTGTTCGGCATTATCAGTTGATAGAGGAACACAGCCGATGCCCCGTGATCATCCAGGCAGAACAGTGAAGCTCTGGAATTATTCAATCTATGCCGCCTTGGCCGTCATCGCCGTTCTTTTATGGTTTGCCTACAACAGCGACCGATCCGTTGCTGCCGGAGGCGATCCGGCAGGGAACGGGATGTCTCGGGCTTTCGGTCAGCTCATCAGCATCGCAACGGGTTTGGTGAGCCTGATCGTTGCGATGATCGCGCTTCGCGTCAACGTTCCGGAAGTTAAAGCTGTGCTGCTGATCCTGTTAATTCCTTTAGCCATTTTGATGGCCTTTCTCATTTAGGATCGAATTTTGGGAATGTCCGGATTGGAGAGGAAAGCGCAATGGCAGCTATGTGGTCAATCGGACGCGCTCCGTCAGCTTGAAAGGCCCATGGCAAACTCCGTTTGCCACCATCGCCTGTTTTCAGCTGTGTCAGCGCACCGGTCAAACTTGCCAACGACCGATGGCATGGACAGCACCGAAAGTGCTCGAGGAATCCTCGCCAACCAGCAGAACGAGTCTTGCAGTTCCTTGTAACTGACGCGCCCCTCCTCGCCGTTTAGCCGCCATAACAGTTGGGCGGATCGTTCTGACCCCGACGAATAGCCGGTCAGCCCGTGGCAAAGGCCATTGCGCAATTTTAGTGCGTGTTGAAGCTGCTGGATAAGGTAGTCGGCCAACTCTCCCCGGAACTGGCCGATGTCGTTTGTATCAGGGATACTGCTGCGCCAAGAGCGGAGACACGCCGCTATGCCGTGTGCTGGCCTTAGGACTGTCCCGCAATGTCTGGCGACCTGCTCCCGCAACTCCCGCTCGATGTCGGCCCATAGAAACAGCAAAGATCCGAGACAGGCTTGCATATCATGAACCGACACCGTCGTCTTCTCAGGCATCGTCCAAACCTGCACGTCATTTGCTAACAACCGGTTTCCGATTGACTAGCTTCAGCATCAGAAGAAGCGTTAGCTGGACGTCCAGAATTGGGCGTGAGCCGCTATCGGACGCTACAGGCTGATCGCGCGTTTTTTCATCTCTGCCGATGCCATCTCGGCCAGCGGAGACTGGATTTGAGATTTAAAGATATCAGCGAGATCGAGTAGATCCTCGTTTTGGAGAGCCGTGATTGATGCCTCGACGTGTGCGAGACGTTGCGTAGCGTGAGCGCCCTGCTCGGCGCGCCGCTTATTACGTATTTTTAGCATGTCGTTTCATTAACATGATATGGAGAAAATTGGCAGAGTTGGGACTGTTCTCGGGCCTCTAGAAACGCGATAGCGTGCTATTCCTGAGACTCGACGCCTTAAAAATATGCTTTGAATAGGTGCTGTGCCCGTTAAGAAGCCATTCCGCGCTGTCCCGATCGAACTAGGCAAGCGATACCGTGCAAAGAAACGCAGGGAGAAGGCACGGCGCATGGCCGTGCCCATCATAATTCTTGCCGGCGCTGCCGTTGTTGGGGCCGTTGTGGGCATCATGCCACCTACAGCCCTTTCCTTCCTACAGCCCGGCTATGATGACACAGTTAGCGGATGCACGGTGACGGATGGCGATACGATCCGCTGCAACGGCGAGCGGATAAGGCTGCTTGGGATCGACACTCCTGAACTACCCGGACCTTGTCGAGAAGGTCGCGCCTGCGCTCCCGGTGATCCATATGCTGCTAGGTGTTTAGTCCCGGCATCTGGACGCCGGATTGATTTATGCACCAGACTTCTGCCATACCAGCTTTCGAAGGTAGCTAGTCGATAGGAGGCGCTAATATTGTGGCGCTACGGTACGTATATTGAGGTTCGGATAACATTCACTTTGAGTTAGGTGGCTTTCGTGAAGCCTGAGAACACGGTCCATCCTTAGTGCTAATCGCTCATTATGCGTCGCAACTAGCGCAGCCGTTTCCTGTTCCCGGACCAATCGAATAAATTCCGCAAATACTATGTCAGCGGTGTGCTCGTCGAGATTGCCGGTCGGCTCGTCGGCAAGCACCAGCGCTGGCTTGTTGGCGAGCGCGCGCGCGACCGCGACGCGCTGCTGCTCGCCACCGGAGAGCTGGCTCGGGCGGTGCGTCAGGCGGTGACCTAGGCCAAGCTGGGTGAGCAACTCCGCCGCGCGCTGGTCCGCCTCGGCTCGCGTCGCGCCGTGGACGAGCTGCGGCAGGACGACGTTCTCGGTCGCGTTGAAGTCCGGCAGCAGGTGATGAAACTGGTAAACGAAGCCAAGGCTGTCGCGCCGCACCACGGTGCGCTCATGTGCGTTGAGCTTCGAAGCCTCGGTGCCGGCGATCCTGATCGCCCCTTGGAAGCCGCCCTCAAGCAGACCCACCGCTTGCAACAGAGTCGACTTGCCAGACCCGGACGGCCCGAGCAGCGCGACGATCTCGCCCGGTGCAATCGCAAGATCGACGCCGCGCAGCACGTCGATTGTCTGATCGCCCTGCGTGAAGCTCTTGGTCAGCCCGCTCGTCTGGAGGACGTAATCGTGATGTTGCCCAATCTGGCGCCCCATCCTGAGGCCTTCATTCATAACGCAGCACCTGCACGGGGTCGGTACTCGCCGCTTTCCAGGCCGGATAGAGCGTTGCGAGGAAGCTGAAGATCAGCGCCATCAGCGCGATCACGACGATCTCGACGGGATCGGTCTTTGACGGGAGCAGCGTCAGGTAACGGATCGATGGGTCCCAAAGATCCTGGCCGGTCACGAGCTGAACGAAGTTCACGATTTCTTGTCGATAGAACAGGAAGATGAAGCCGAGCACGAGGCCTGCGACCGTACCAAGCGCACCGATGGTGGTGCCGACCACGATAAAGATTCGCATCATGGCCCCCCGCGTCGCGCCCATCGTTCGCAGGATCGCGATGTCACGCGTCTTCGCGCGCACGAGCATGATCAGCGACGAGAGGATGTTGAACACCGCGACCAATATGATGATCGACAGCACCGTGAACATCGCGACGCGTTCGACCGCGAGCGCCTGAAACAATTGTGCGTTCATGGTCCTCCAGTCAGCGATCATCGCGTTCCCGCCGAGCTGGTCGGCGAGCGGCTTGAGGATAGGTCCTACTCGCTCGGGATCGACCGTATTGATCTCGATCATACCCGCCGCGTCGCCCATCAACAGCAGCGACTGCGCATCCTCGATCGGCATGATCACGTAGAGTTTATCGTAATCATAGACGCCAATCTCGAAAATCGCGCCGACAGTATAGTTGACGTAGCGTGGGATTGTACCGAACGGTGTCGTCGGGCCCGACGGGTTGATAATTGTGATGTCACTCCCGACCTGTGCACCGAGCGATTCGGCAAGCCGCGAGCCAATCGCTATGCGACCGCTGCCTGACGTGATCCCAGCCAGATTTCCCATCAGCACCTTATTGCGGATCGTCGGATTGCCGCGAATGTCTTGCATCCGCATCCCGCGCAGCAAAATTCCTTCGGAGCGGCCGTTAAAGGTGGTGAACAAAGGCTGTTCAATCAGCGGCACCGCGCTGGTGACGCCCGGCGTCTTCTTTGCTTGAGCCATGATCTCGCGCCAGTCAGCCAGGCCATGCCTGCCGATCGGCTGCACAACCGCATGGCCGTTGAGCCCGACGATCTTGTCGAAAAGCTCGGCACGAAAGCCGTTCATCACGCTCATCACAATCACCAGCGCGGCGACGCCGAGCATGACCGCGACCAAGCTGATCGAGGCGACGAGGAAGATGAACGCCTCGCCCTTGCCTGGCAGCAGATACCGGCGGGCGATCATTCGTTCGTAACGTGATAGTATCAAAATCAGCACCGTATTGGTCAGGTAGAACCACCCCTTATCGTTTCGGATGGCTCTTCGCCATTAAAAGGCGATATTGAGAGGCTGATCGGCGGCACAAAAGTGGCATGAACTCTGAGCTCGCAGGCCAGGCGAGCGGCTATACCGGTGCAACAGCCCTGCTAGACGACTGGCAAATGCACAGTGGCTGCTCGGCGACCGCGGATATGACGCTGACTGGTTCAGGATGCCCTGAAAGACAGGGTATTAGGCTCTGTAGTTTCGTGACGGAAATACCGGATCGTGCCCATCAAGTATGACAAGCGCCGTTACAGGCGCCGATTTGCAAGCTGTTGCCACCGACGGCGCTCGCGGCGTGGACACCGAACCGTACCGCAACCTGCAGACGCAACAGACCACCCGCGATCGCCGCCACAACTCTATCTTGAAGATATACCTACAATGCTCGCGCCATCCATTTTAGCCTCCTACACCGGCATGAACCCGGAATCGGAAAACCGCAGCGAGGGGAATCCCTTATGATTCAGCCCGGTGAGAAGCCGCTCTAATGAGTCCCAACCCTAAAAAGCCAAGAGCGAGACGAGTTTCTAATACTGATACATGCACTTAAATAACTTTTTAAAATTTACTTTTGCAACATGTAGTGAATTAAAAATCCTTCGAAAATGAATTCGCGGAATTAAGAAACTTCAAAAGCACATTTTACGAAAGTCAGCCTTGCTACCTTAGCAAGGGTTAGTGGACGAACAAGTAGATATGCAGGAGGAAAGCTCGCTCGTTACTTGCGATTTACATGCAGATTGCTGGCTTGTCGGTTTTGAATTGCACGCGCTATAGTGAGCATTATAAGTAGTTGAGCATCTCTGATTGCACTCAAACTTCGCCTGATTACAAGGCGTCGCCGCCTGGATCTTTACTAGCTTAATAGTGCGATCCCCCAGTACGAATACAGCGGGTTGACGAATTCCGTCAGAGGCAATGGCAGGAAGCGCTCCAATTGAAAGAGCGATCACTGTCCCGAAAGATACGACGATCAACCGACCAAATTTCATTTCCCACTTCCCCTATAGGTGACATTATCATCCTGCCATGCACTGCAACAATGTCAATATGCGCAGCTCTGCAATCATTAAACAATTTTGGTAACAATCGTCGAGTCTGTGCCCGCACACCGTGACGCGCGCCCTTGAACGGCCAGGTTGTTGCGATCCCGCAGAGGCCAAGTGAGTTTCGGCCTAAGGTCTCTTCTTACAACTCAAACGAGGTTAGGTAAGATTTGATATAAACACCCAATATACGATATTACATAATATCAGATTACAGCATTACTGATCTGATTTATATTGTACCCAACTATCAACTCATCGTTTACGATGAAGGTCGGCGTTGCCTTGATATTCAATAAATTAGAAACATTGTTATCGCGTTCTATGGCTTGCTTGACTAGTAAGCTATCGCCATATTTAGCAAATACACTCTTATCTACAGAAGCATATACTAAAGCTTTATCAACAAGTTTTTCGGTAAGCGGATCGGTACTAATCATCAAAAACTCGTGAAATCTACTAAAATCTCCGTATATCTGTGCTATAATGGCAGCCTTAGCCGCCATTACGGAAGCCTGTCCGAGTATAGGCTTTTGTCTATAAATAAAGCTCAATTTAGCAAGAGATTGCTTTGCATCTGCATAAGATGCTTTGCAAGATGGACAGCTATAATCCATAAACTCGATAATAACATTTCGTATGCTAGATATACTTACGCCCATGCTAGTGGCATAAACATATAGCCTATTTTTTTGTAAATACTTAAGATTCTGAGATTTTGCTAGTCTAGATTCGTTGTAATTCAATGAATCAATAGAGCTTCTTAATATATCCGGGTTGGCAACTAATATAGACTTTAGTTGTTTGGCAGATATGTCTCTTTCCTGGCTAGCGATAAATATCGTGGAAATTGATCCGCCTATAAGCGACGCTGCCGTCACCGTAACTAATGATCTCCGGTCAATCATATTGATATATCTCTTTAACTGTAATGATATAGTTGATTGAGCTTTATATCGGTCAAGATTGTTAAGAGCCCGACCAAAAATTGAGTTGAGCGATTTCAGTGGCTTGGGATTCACCGGGGTTTGCGAAGACCACGAGGATCACATGGGCTGGACCAAAACCCGCGCGTGGTGGCATTGATGGCAGCCGCTGGCGCTTCGACGATTACGCGATGCAGCACCCGGCCGATGGGCGTACCGCGAGCAGCCGTCAAAGAACTCCATAAGGCGAGAAGCAAAATCACCATCATAATCGCCCTGCTGGCACGTTACCTGTCTAGGTTACACATAGGCTTCGGCCTTGGCTATGTCCCCTTATGTACCTTCCCAAAAAGGAACGGGCGTAGCGATCTCATCAATGAGTAATCCTGACGCGCACAGACAACGGCCGACGTGGATTTCCACCTTCTCAAAATATGTTCTCATTCTATATTCTCATTGACCGCTAGCTTCGTTGGCTAACTGAGAAGGGTCGAACCATGACGATCGACGACGCGCTGCGCGCTTATGCCTCAGGACACAGCTCGTCCAAGGAGACGAAGGAACGTACCGGGCTGGATTATGCTCAGGTCCTGGACGGTCTCGGCCGGCTGAACCTTCGTGTGCCACCGCCCGCCTTCGATGGCGCCGACGGCGAAGTGCTGCGTGAGAGCGCAGATCGCTTCACCGCATTCCTGAAGCAGGCGCGCTGACATGGCGGATTACGGCTTGATCGTCTTCGATGCGTCGCCCCTCATCACGCTCGCAAAGGCCGGTGAGCTCGATGTCCTCCTTCGGCAGCCCTTACCGATCATCATTCCCGATGCGGTATACCGGGAAGCAGCAAATCCGAGCTACGACGACGGCGTACGTATCATGGAGTGGATCGAGACCAACCAGTCTCGCGTCCGCACGGCAAACACCCGGGCAGGACTGCAACAAGACATTCTCCTGAAGAACGGGGTGAGGGCAACGGACCTCGGCGAAGCAGCCGCGATTGAAGTGACGGACCGGTTCCTTGCCGACAATCCCGACAACCGGGTGGCGCTCATTTACGAGGATGCCGGTGTCCGGAAGCGCGAACGCGATCCTCGCGTGGACATATTCTCTACCGCATCCTTCCTTCACGCAATGGAGGGCGGGGGCTACATTCAATCGGCGGATCAGATCCTCGAACAGGCATCACAAGCCGGACGAAATGTCGCAGAGCAAAAGGCGATGCATACCCCTGAACCCGGCGCCGGCCTCCTTGCACAGTTTCGCAGTGCAAGGACGGGAAGCACAGGGCTTCTCGATACGACGCCGAACAGCTTGCACAAATCGCCTGACGACCCGTCGCCAACCCAAGGCCAGACGCGGGGACGCTCGCGCTGATGCTTATCGGATATGCCCGGGTCTCGACGTCGGACCAGAATTTGACGCTTCAAACGGACGCTCTGACGGCTGCGGGATGCGAACGGATTTGTAGTGACAAAGCGAGTGGCGCGAAAGCCGACCGTCCGGGTTTGTCGGAAGCGCTGAACGTCGCTCGCCAGGGCGACACGCTCGTCGTCTGGAAGCTCGACCGCCTTGGCCGTTCGATGAAGGGCCTTGTCGAACTGGCGGCCGACCTTGCTACCCGCGGTATCGAGTTACGGTCCCTGACCGACGGGATCGACACAGCGACGCCGACCGGCCGGTTGCTCTTTCACATTCTGGCGTCGATCGCGGAAATGGAGCGCGAGCTGATCCGCGAACGAACAATGGCCGGGCTACTCGCGGCACGTGGCAGAAACGGGCCGGGCAGGGGGCGCAAGTCGGTCCTGACGCCAAAAAAGAGGGCCACGGCTATGAAGCTGCTCGCTGCGGGCGATCGTCCGCGGGACGTGGCCGAGGCGATCGGCGTCTCGGTCGCAACCTTTTACAGGCATTTCCCAGCTAGTGGCGGCGAGGCGGCATCGTGAGGACCTACCGCTTACACATCATGCCCTTTGGTGGCATAATCGCCGTCTGACGACCCTGGAGGCCCTGGGTAGCCGCTTGCAGGCGACATAGACTACATTCCCGAGGGGCCTGGCTTCCCGTTTTTATTGGGAACCAGACCATGGCTTATTCGGCTGCCGTTTCTTCGGTCTTGCGCTTGCGCGGAGCCGGGGTGGGCTTGGCGTCCGCCTTGGCTGCATTGGCTTGGCCGGGCTTGCGACCCAGGCCAATGCTTTTAGCCATCGTGCGACGTGCTTCCGAATAGGTCGGAGCGACCATCGGGTAATCAGCCTTCAGGCCATAACGCTCACGATACTCCACAGGCGTCATTCCGTTAGTGGCAAGGTGGCGACGCAGCGTCTTGTACGGCTTTCCATCAATCATGCTGATGATGTGATCGGGGCTGGCAAGCGACTTACGCGCCGTCACGGCAGGGGTGTACTCTTGAGAAGGTGTCTCGGGTTCAGCAGCCGCAGCGCTTCCGCCGACCAGCACCGAAACTGTTTCGTACATTTTGTTCAGGAAGGCCGGAACGTCGTCAGCATTGGTACGCGTGTTCGGGTTTGCCAACCACGCAATGGTCAATTCGGTGGCGAGTTCAACGGGGTTCAGATCAAGGGTAGTGTCAGACATAGTAGGGCTCCATTTCAAGACGCGCATCTAGGTACTTGATTGATCTCTGGCAATTTCAGACTGAAAGAGAGCATCTATTTGGAACGCTACATAAAACGCAAGTAGCAATCCGCTCATAAGTGTCATCTAGGGCGTTAGCCAAAACCTCCCGCTGGTGCCGATGCTAGCGCCCGTTCGAACATTTTCGGGTTGCTGCGGACTCCTGATCGACGAGGATTGATCTCGTCCATGGACCGATCACCGCTCTACCAGCATCCGTCGCTGAGCCTAAGCGCCGGCAAAGTCGGGTGACGTAAAACACCTGTTTGCCGCCCATTCGTGACGACAACCGGGTTTTCCGTCATCTGGTTGCTCGATGACCTCAATTGGGACTCATCTGCCATCCCAATGCGATAGGCCAAACGTCGGCTCTTGTTGAAGCCAACATTCCGAGCTCGCCCGTTATTACCGATGTCACCAGAGGATTCGACTTACAGACAAGCGAGCAGCGTCCATTGTGTTCAATTTATCAACAATTTGGAAATGGCGCTGTAGCCGCGGAAAAGCCCAAAAAATGCGCTTCCGATGCTGCCAACGACTACAAGCGTGGTGTACACCCAATGCTTCTTTGCGAGATAAAGCGCGGTCCGCCAAGACAGGCCATGAGCGTCTTTCCATGAAGAATTGGTCTTCAGAGACTTATCGAACGCGCGCTGAACAATATTGCAGAAAACATCCACCTTACGAAGTGTCGAGCGATGTAAGTCTACGTATTTACCCTTCTCGAATGCCTCAGCTTCCTGCGCGCCGGTCATGAAATCTAAAGCGGCGATACTGTTTTTGGCCATTAGAGTTTCCAATCGAGGATGACCGATGTAGCTAACGCCATACAGGTCAATCAGAAGGCGCGAGAGATCTACTTTCCGATCGTCTTGAATGATATACGGGTCGCCACCTAGAACCCTATAACGGTGTTCGATCGCTCGAAATCCGTAGTTTGTATCTCGCATATTCCAGTGAAGATACGTCCGCTCATTATTGGTCTTCAGGAATGTGAAGTACCCGTCAAGCATAGCTCGCTCATAGTCGTTGAAATGAGGCTCAATCTCAGTTGCAGACAAACCTGTGCCTTTTAACTCGGCAACCTGATGGATCGAAAACGACTCAGTCTGGGCGTTGTCCAGTTTGCGGATCGCAATTGAGGTGATGCGAGGCGAGCGCCCTTCGGGAAGGTC
>JAYVRZ010000214.1:0-8005 GCA_043775965.1 Sphingomonas sp. | reverse complement strand
GCGGATCTTCTGCTGCTCGTCGCTGCTGATCCCGTTCCAGTCCACGCTCTTGACAGTAATGGCCATGATGCATCCCCTCTGTTGCCGACCGAAATCCGGTCTGAAGGGATGCTAGAACAGTGACCGCCGGCATCTACTCCCGATGCAGTCATTACGGAGTAAGTCGCCATTTCTGCAGAAGTATAGCCAGGCGACCTACCGCAATTACACCGTTTCGGACTACTCTCTTGGACAATAAAGCTTTGGTACGCTTATTGCCCACCGAGCATCAGTGCCGCCGTAGCCTTCGCACTTCCCACGACTCCTGGAATGCCCGCACCCGGATGGGTCCCAGCGCCCACGAAGTACAGGTTCGGAATATGCTCGTCGCGGTTGTGCACCCGGAAATACGCGCTCTGCGTCAGCACCGGTTCCAGCGAGAACGCGCTACCCAGATGCGCATTCAGATCCTGCGCGAAATCCTTCGGTGCGTACGAGAACTTCGTCACGATCCGATCGTGGATATCCGGGATCAAACGCCGCCCGATCTCGTCGAGGATGCGCTTCTCCAGGATCGGCGCGATCTCGTCCCAGTCGACCGGGAATTTCCCGAGATGCGGCACCGGCGCCAACGCGTAAAACGTCGAATGCCCCTCCGGCGCCAGCGAAGGATCGGTCACGGTCGGATGATGCAGGTACAGCGAGAAGTCCTCGCTCAGCACGCCGTGGTCGTAGATATCCTCGAGCAGCCCCTTATAGCGCGGCCCAAACAGGATCATGTGATGCGGGATGCCCGGCCACGTGCCCTTGATCCCGAAATGCACCACGAACAGCGACGGCGAGTATTTCTTCCGCTCGAGCGACCCGGTCTTGCGCTTCGCACTCCGCGACGTCGCCAGCAGGTCGCGATAGGTGTGCATGATGTCGCTGTTCGCCGCGATCGCATCCGCCTGACCCGACCAGCCGCTCGCCGTCGTCACGCCGGTCGCGCGGTCGCCCAGAGTCTCGATCGACGTCACCGGATCGTCGAGCCGGAGCACGCCGCCCAGCCGCTCGAATTGCGTCACCAGCGCCGCCACCAGACGGTTCGTGCCGCCGCGCGCGAACCACACCCCGCCGTCACGCTCGAGCTTGTGGATCAGCGCATAGATCGCGCTCGTCGTCATCGGATTGCCGCCGACGAGCAACGTATGGAACGACAGCGCCTCGCGCAGCTTCTCCGACTTCACATAGCTCGACACGATCGAATAGACCGAGCGCCACGCCTGGTATTTCGCCAGCGCGGGCGCCGCCTTGATCATCGACCCGAAGTCGAGGAAGGCGACATGCCCAAGCTTCTCATAGCCTTCCTTGAACACCCCGGCGGAGTAATCGAGGAACTTCAGATAGCCTTCCCAGTCACCCGGATGCAGCCGCTCGATCTCCGAGCGCATCAGTGTGTCGTCGTTGGTGTAATCGAAATTCGTCCCGTCGGGCCAGTTCAGCCGATAGAACGGCAGCACCGGATCGAGCGTCACGTCCTCGCTCATGTCGCGCCCGGTCAGCGCCCACAGCTCGCGCAGGCAATCCGGATCGGTGATCACGGTCGGCCCGGCATCGAAGGTGAACGTGCCTTCGTCGGTGGCGCGCTCCCAATAATAGCCGCGCCCGCCCGGCTTGTCGCGGCTCTCGACGATCGTCGTCTGCACGCCCGCGGACTGCAGCCGGATCGCGAGCGCCAGCCCGCCGAAACCTGCGCCGATGACTATTGCGGTCTTCATGATCTCATACTGCCTGCGATGGCGCGGACGGCGCGCACGATGGGAACGGGGGGCTTGCCGGTGAGCACGCGCGCCTTGTCGGTCATGGTCGAGTGTCCGGCGTAGAAACGCCCAATCAGGGCGGGTGACAAGCGGTAGAAGCGTTCGAGGATGCGGTAGCGTTCCCCGGGCTCCGCCGCGCGGAACAGCATCGTGTCGAGCATCCGGTAGAAGCCGCGGGCCTTCCACGTCGCCCGCGCCATCGCATGCGTCGCGTCATGGAGTTTCGCGCCCGAGAAATCGCTCAGGCCCGCCAGCATCGCCGCGGTCCGCACCGCGTCGGGCAGCGAGTAGCCCGTGGTCGGGTGGAACATCCCCGCGCGCATCCCGGCCTTGGCCACGCGCGCGCCGCCCGATCGCCAATACGCCTCGAAATCGCCGCCCATCGCGACCGGCAGCACGCCGGATTCTTCCCGCTCGACGCTCGCCACGGACCAGCCTCGGCCGGCGACATACGCGTCGATCCGTGCGCCCAACACCGGCACATCCAGGTCGGGCGTGTCGCTATAGTAGGTGTCCTCGACGAACATCCGGTCCGCGCCGAACGGCAGGCAATAGACGAAGCGATAGCCGTCGATCTGCGGGATGGTGGCGTCCATCACCATCGGCCGCGGGCTTTCGTGCGGCACCGTCAACGCCAGCTCGCGCCCGAGAAACTTCTGCCAGGCCAAGTCGAGCAGCGACAGATCGCCCGGCCCGCGCGCATCGATCACCCCGGTGGCTTCGATCCGGTCGCCGTTCGCGAGCACTACCGCGGTCGCACTCGCGCCCGACACCTTCCGCCCGAGCATCAGCGCATCCGCCGGCAGAACGCGGCGTACTTCGCGGTCGAGCCGTTCGCTCTCGATCGAATAATAGGTCGCGTCGATCGTCCGCGCATGCGCCGGGAAGCGCACGTCGTAACCCTGCCACGCATGCACGACGAGCGGCGCGACGATCCAGCGATCCGCCTGCGCCACGTCGCTGCCGAAGAACGACCAGACGTGGTTGCCGCCGATCACTTGCGCAGAATCGATCAGCCGCACGTCGAGCGCGGGATGTTTTGCCTTGAGCGCCAACGCGATCAGCCCGCCAGCCAGGCCCGCGCCGACGATCGCGACATCGCAGGAGATCGTCGAAGCCATTCGCCCCGACTAGCGCAAAGCGACCCAACCGAAAACCGCCTTTCCCGCCGGAAGACAACCTGCGTTGCCGGTGGCGGGAGCCTTCCTCGGCGCGGCTCCAACCGGGCAGGGCCTGCTGCATCTTCGTCATGGAAGGCGTGGGGGCGGGGGAGTTCCAATCCACCGCTCGATGTCGCTATCCTGCCACCATGGTCGACACTCGCACGCACCCGTTTTCCGCGCCCCCTCTCTCCGCCCCCATACTCGTAACCGAGAGGCTGACCCTGACCGGCCACGCCGCCTCCGATCTCGAGGACTGCGCCGCGATGTGGACCGACCCGCGCGTCTACGCGACGATCGGCGGCCAGCCGCGTTCGCGAGAGGACGTCTGGATCCGCCTGCTTCGCTCGATCGGGCAGTGGACGCTGTTCGGCTATGGCAGCTGGATCGCGCGCGGCACTAAAACCGGCTGCCTGGTCGGCGAACTCGGCCTGATCGAGGCTCGCCGCGCGCTTACTCCGTCGCTCGACGACACGCCGCAGGCTCGAAAGACGTTCGGCCCCGAAGTCGGCTGGACGCTGACCGGCGACTCGCAAGGGCAGGGCTATGCGTCCGAAGCGCTCGCCGCGATCCTCGCCTGGACAGACGCGCGCATCTCCCGCACGGCGTGCATCATAGACTCCGTCAACGCCCCCTCGATCCGCCTCGCCGAACGCCTCGGCTACCGGCTCCATACCGAGGGCACGTACCGTGACGCGCCGATCCTGATCTTCACCCGGCAAGCCGTCGCCGGGTAAGGCGCACGCTATTTCTGCGTAGTGACCACCGGCTTCTGCGTGATCGGCACCCGCGCGCGATCGGGGCCGATGTTGTAGAACGCCATCATCAGGATACCCGCGGCCAGGATGCCCCCGGTGATGGTGTAGATAAGCCCCTTATGGTCGCGGGCCCCAACGTCGCTGTGGTTTGCCATGCATCACTCTCCGAGTCCGGCAGGTCGTCCTGCTCTGGAGGCGAGGCTACATCACGATTCGGTCCGCTGCATAGGGGCTTGTCGGCACCGGATCCGATTCGCCTGCACGGAAACCGCATGAGCGACAGGGCCTTGGGCTGACGCAAGCCGAGCCTGGACGTGGCCTGCGACGTCGGCACCGCCGCCGGCTGCGGAGCATCGTCGCCACCTGCAGCGGTCGCCCCGGTCGAAGACACGCCCTTACGGCGGCCCCAAGTCGGGGCGGTGCGGTCAGCGCTTCCAGGCCTTCAGCGCCTTGTCATAGCGAGTGGTCTCGGCCTCCACAGCCGTCCGCGCCTCCCGCACCGCCTCGTCACGCGCGCGCTCCAGATCACGCCGCTCGCGCGCCAAGGCCGCCTCGCGCTCGGCCAACGCCTTCAGCTTGCGCCGATAATCCGTCTCCGCCGCCTCGAGCGCCTCCTCCGCCGTATCGAGGCTCTCCCGCTTCGGTCTGGGCGGACGTGGCGCAGGCGCAGCCTTGGCGACCCGCGCCTTCGAACGCTGACGCCGCGGCCCGTCATCGTCCTCCGACGACTCCCCGTTGCCAGCCGTCGGCGCCTCCCGCTCCGGCAACGCCGCGATCTGTTCCACCGTTGTGCCGCGCGAACGCTTGATCACTACCCCCGGCGACGCCAGTGGCGCCGCGACAAGATCGGGATCGGTCACCAGTTCGGCGATGCCGCGCGCGAACAGGTCGTGCTCGCTGCCCCACGCCGCCAGCGCCGCCTTCTGGCTGGGTGCCGCGACATAGGCGTCGTGGAAACCCGCCGCGGTCCGGTACACTTTCAGCTTCGTCGCACGCGCCATCGGCCCAGGCTAAACGCGCCGCCTCGCCGAAGCCATCTTATTACCGTTGCCCGCAAACGCGCGTATAAGAGCCTCATGTGGCTCGCCATCCTCCTGTCCGCGCTGGCGATGACCGCGATCGTCGGCATTCGCTATCTTATCGTCTCGGGTGCGTTCGCCGCGGCTACCCGCGCGCGCCATCCCGGCCTCTACCGCGGGCTGGACGCGCAGATGCGGCGCGAGATCGGCTGGAGCATCGCGTCGGCCGCGATCTACGGCGCCCCTGCCGGCATTCTCGCCTGGGGCTGGCAGAATCGCGGATGGACGCGCGTCTATGCCGACGTCCATGCCTGGCCGCTCTGGTACCTGCCGGTGTCGGTGCTCCTGTATCTCTTCGCGCACGACACATGGTTCTACTGGACGCATCGCTGGATGCACCGGCCGAAGCCGTTCAAGCTCGCGCACGCGGTCCATCACGCCAGCCGTCCGCCCACCGCTTGGGCGGCGATGGCGTTCCACCCGATCGAGGCGATCACCGGGGCTGTGATAATTCCGCTACTGGTGCTCTTAATTCCGATCAATGTCGCAGCGCTCGGTTTGGTCCTGACCGTGATGACGGTTATGGGAGTGACCAATCACATGGGGTGGGAGGTATTCCCGCGGTTCATGTGGCGGGGAGCATTGGGGGGATGGCTGATCACGGCCAGCCACCATCAACGTCATCATGAACAATACGGATGCAATTATGGGCTATATTTCCGCGTCTGGGATCGGCTCTGCGGCACCGACCGGGGGCTTGGCGATTTCGCCCGCGCGCATGCGAAAGCTGCCGCTCGCAGCAGTGACCGCGATCGTCTGGGCGACGCTGGCAGCGGCGGCGCCGGTCACGCGGCTTGACGTGCGGGTCGACAATCTGCGCTCGGCCAAGGGCATGATCCGGATCTGCCTGACTGCCGACCCCAAGAATTTCCCGGCCTGCGTCGACGATGCCGATGCGCTGACCCGCTCGATCCCCGCCAGCGTCCACACGACGAGCTTTCCCGGCCTGCCACAGCGTGGCTACGCGCTGGCCGTAATCCATGACGAGAACAGCAACGCCAAGCTCGACACTTTCGCGGGTATTCCGAAAGAGGGCTATGGCTTCTCGCGCGACGCCGCCGTGCGGTTCGGCCCGCCGCGCTTCGCCGCCGCCCGGTTCATGGTCTCGGGTGATGCCGAAATGCAACAGGTGAAGATGCGTTACATCTTCTGACGACGCGTGACGGAGCGAAACTGAATTCGCTGCGTTGCGACATGGAACCTTTTTGTCCGGAGCATTTCCTTGCGCGCACTCACCCTCCTTCTGACTGCCGCAACCGCGGCGCTGGCGATCGCCACACCGGCCCTCGCGCAGACCGATCCCAACCCCTCGCCGACGATCACCGATCCTGCGGACAACAACCGCATGACGGTCGCACTCGGCGTGGTGTCGATGCCCGATTACGAAGGCGCGGACAGCAATTCCTTCACCCCTGCCGGTGCGTTCGTCGGCACGGTGCGTGGGCATGATGTGTTCCTGCGTGGCACGCAGCTCTATGTGAACTTGATCCCGAACACGGGCGAGGTCGGCATCAATTACGAAGTTGGCGTCATCGGCGGCATCCGCCGGGATCGCACCGGTGATATCGACAACCGCCAGGTCCGCGCACTCGGCAAGATCGATACCGCCTATGAACTCGGCGGCTATCTCGGCGTGGCCAAGACAGGCGTCATCACCAGCGACTACGACACGCTCACCGCGCGCGTCGCCTATGTCCACGACGTCTCGGGCACCTACGACAGCTACGTCATCACGCCGCAGGTGAACTACACGACGCCGCTGTCGGTGCGTACGCTCGTGTCGCTCGGCGTCTCGGCGGATTATGCCGGCAAGGGCTTCGGCCGCACCTACGCGGCGGTGACGCCGATCGGCACGCTGGCCAGCGGCCTGCGCACCTACGATATCAACGACAGCGGCTTCCGCCGCGCCAACGCGTCGCTCTTCGTGGTGCAGAGCCTGTCGGGCGATCTCCGCCACGGCTTCGGTGTCGGCGCGGGCGTCCTCTACGGCCGCATGCTCGGCAAGTACAAGGACAGCCCGATCGTCGCCGACGTGGGCTCGGCCGACCAGTGGTTGTATGCGCTCGGCCTGACCTACACCTTCTAGAAAATATTATTTCCGAGCGGGTCTTGAAACCCGCATCCAAAAGTCGTCCGCGCTCGTTACTCGAGGCGGACGGCTTTTTTTATGTCCGTAATTGAAGGTGTTGCGATCGATCTCCGTCGAGAACGGGGGCGGTTGGGGGCGTTCGGTTGCGCGATGGCCGCAGAGCATTTCGACGTCCGCAACAACAAGGGGAGGACCCTGATATGACCGAGCCCAACGTAATTGAAAGCGTGCACCTGATCGACGCCCTGGACGCTCGCGTAGAGCGTCGAAGCGAGCGCCGTGAATTCTTCAAGAACGCGCTCGGCGCGGCTGCGATCACCGCAGCCGGTGCGACCGCGCTTTCGTTCTCCACCTCGGCCTCGGCTCAGTCTGTCACCGATGCGGACGTCCTGAACTTCGCACTCAACCTCGAATATCTCGAGGCGCAGTTCTATTCCTACGCCGCCACCGGCAATGGCCTGCCGAACAGCATGCTGACCGGCACTGGCACGCAGGGTGCGGTCCAGGGTGGTCGTCAGGTCAACTTCACCGACCCGATCGTCGCGCAATACGCCAAGGAAATCGCGGCCGACGAGATCGCGCATGTCAACTTCCTGCGTACCGCGCTCGGTGCCTCGGCCGTCGCGCAGCCCGCGATCGACGTCAGCGTGACCGCCACCAGTGCCTTCTCGAACGCTGCACGCGCAGCTGGCCTGATCGGCGCGGGCGCTGCGTTCGACGTGTATGCGACCGACGAGAATTTCCTGCTCGGCGCGTTCATCTTCGAAGACGTCGGGGTCACCGCCTACAAGGGTGCCGCGCCGCTGCTGACCAACACGACCTATGTCGAGGCCGCCGCGGGGATCCTCGCGGTCGAGGCGTATCACGCCGCGATCGTCCGCACCGTATTGTACGGCAAGGGCATGAGCGTCGGCGGCACCGCCATCCCCGCTGCGTTCGGCGGTGGCACCTACCCAAGCCGCACCGCGCAGCCTGCGCTGATCACCAATGCGGGTCTGATCTCCGCGGCGCGTGACAGCCTCGACGGCACCGGCGCCACGCCGACGGCCAACCGGATCACGGTCGATCCGATCACCGGCAAGGATACCAGCGACGATCAGGGCATCGCCGCGGTCACCACCGGGGTGGGGACGCGCAG
>JAYVRZ010000213.1:0-5121 GCA_043775965.1 Sphingomonas sp. | reverse complement strand
GCTCCGCTGGCGTCCGCGGCACCTCGGACCGACAGCATTCGCGCCGCACTCGACGGAGTCAGCCCGTTTTTGAAGAAATACGGCATCGTCATGCCGCTCGACGTCTATCCGTTCTACGAGCACGCCTCGCGCGCGGCCTGGGGGCAGAGCTTCTCGGAGGCTGCCGCAGAGTCGGGGGCGATATGGGCGGCTCTTTCGGCCTGTGCAGCCGAGAATCCGGATGCGTGGCTGCATCAGCGCTGGACGCCGGAGGCGATCACGGCCCCAGCCGTCGACAATCCGATGGTGAATTTCCCGTATACGCGGCGGCTGGTTGCCAACAGCCGTGTCAATCAGGGGGCGGCGATGATCGTCACCAGCCTTGCAGAGGCGCGCGCCCTCGGTATTCCGGAAGATCGGCTGATCTATGTCGGAGCGGGTGCCGCGGCGCATGAGTCCGACGATTATCTGGTGCGCGACAGCTATGCCGCTTCGACCGGTATGGCTACCGCCCTGATCCGGGCTCTGGCGCTCAATCGCCTCGAACCCGCCGATCTCGATCATATCGAATTTTATAGCTGCTTTCCTTGTATCCCGAAGATGGCGCGGCGGATAATCGACTGGCCGATCGACCGGCCGGTGAGCGCCTATGGCGGGTTGACGTTCGGTGGTGGGCCGATCGGGAACTGCATGACCCACGCCGTCGTGGCCATGGTCCACAAATTGCGTGGAGCCGGCACCCATGGCCTGATCTTCGCCAATGGCGGCTTCGCCACCCACAACCACGCCATCATACTCAGCCGTTATCCCCCACCAACGGACACGTTTCCGCAAGATTATGATTATGGACGGGAGGCTGCGGCCGCAAGAAAGCCTGCCCCCGCATTTACCGAGAGTTACAGCGGCCCGGCGCAGATCGAAACCTATTCGGTGCCTTATGGTCGTGCCGGCCGGCCGAGCGGCGGTGCGATTATCGCCCGCAATCCGGCAGGAGAGCGCTTCGTTGCGCGCGTCCTCGCCGACGACGATGCCACGCTGGCGCTGCTGACGGGCGGCGAAGGCGAGCCGATCGGCACGTCCGGATGGGCGATCGAAGATGACGACGGCTATGTGACCTGGCGGTCGTCCGGGCCGGCCGCATGACCCTTGGACTCCTTTCGGGCTATCGCGTGCTCGACCTGACCGATCACCGCGGATTGCTGGCGGGCCATGTATTGGCGCGGCTGGGCGCCGACGTGATCCAGGTCGAGCCTCCCGGCGGTTCGCCGACCCGTTCGCTTCTGCAGGGCGTCGGCGGCACATCCTGGCTCTGGACGGCTTATGCCGCCGGCAAGCGATCGGTGACATGCGATCTGGACAGCGAGCGCGGACGCGAACTCTTTGCGCGTCTGGCTATGACCGCCGATTTCCTGATCGAGTCGGACGATGTTGGCGCGATGGATGGACGCAAACTCGGTTGGCCATGGCTCCGGAGCGTCAATCCCGGCGGCATCCACGTTTCGATCACCGGGTTCGGCAGCGATGGCCCGAAGGCAGCCTATGCCGAAAGCGATCTGATCGTGTGGGCGGCAGGTGGCCCGCTCTTCGCGAATCGCGATGGAGACAGTCCGCCGCTGCGCATCACGGTTCCGCAAACCTATCTGCACGCCGCGATGGACGCGGCGGGCGGGGCGCTGGTGGCGCTGTTCGCCCGGCATGCATCGGGACAGGGTCAGCATGTCGATATTTCCGCGCAGCAGAGCGTAGCCCAGGCGTCGCTTTCCAGCGTTCTGGCCAGCGCGGTGGGCGACGATAATTTCTCCGTTTTCGACATGCCGCTCAAACGAAAGAAAACCCTCGATCTCAGTGGCAGCGGCGCACGCACGCGACGATCGAAATGGCTCGCCGCCGACGGCCTGGTCGAACTCCATCTTGCGATGGGTCCGGCAGGATGGTCGACGAACAATCTGTTCGCCTGGATGCGGGACGAAGGGGCCTTGCCCGATCACCTGGCGGAATGGGACTGGAAGCTGGTTCCGCAACGGATCGAGGCGGGCGAGATCGAGGATGCCGATCTCGAAAATGTCCGCGACGTCATAGCCGCCTTTCTCGCGCCCAGGACGAAACGGCAAATTCATGAACAGGGGATGGCGCGCCGGATCACCGTTGCCCCGATCGCGACGACGCGCGATCTGCTCGATAGCGCTCATTTTCAGGAACGCCGCGTCTTCGAACAGGTGTCCACGCGGCAAGGCGCTGTCGAGCTGCCGGCGCGCTTCGCCGCCAGCGACGGCTTCGTGCCGCTCAAGCCCGCGCCGCTGGTCGGCGAGCATAATCGGGAGGTTTACGAAGGCCTCCCGGGTTTGGATGGTGGCGCGCTGCGCGACCTCGTCCGGGAAGGCGTGATATGAGCGACGGGCCGCTTGCAGGGTTGAAGGTGCTGGATTTCTGCTGGGTGGTGGCAGGACCGATGGTGGGACGCGCCCTGGCCGATTTCGGGGCGACCGTCGTGAAGGTCGAGTCTTCGGAACGGCTCGACGCTTCAAGGGTGATGGGGCCGTTCCCCGACGGGGTCCGCGATGTGCAGAAGTCGCTGCTGTTCGAAACCGCCAACGCAGGAAAGTTCGGGCTCACCCTGGACATGGGCCGTACTGAAGGCGTTGGCGTCGCGCGTGATCTCGCGCGGTGGGCCGATGTCGTCCTTGAGTCCTTTTCGCCCGGCCAGATGGTGCGCTGGGGCCTGGATTACGACAGGTTGTCGGCCGGCCATCCGGATTTGATTATGCTGTCGACGTCGCTGATGGGGCAGACCGGTCCGCTTTCTGCCTGCGCCGGATATGGCAATATCGGGGGCGCCCTCTCCGGCTTCCAGGGCATCGTCGGCCGCAGCGGTGAGCGGCCGATCGGTCCGTTCGGGCCTTATACCGATTATGTCGGCCCGAAGTTCGGGATCGTGCTGTTGCTCGCCGCGCTCGACCGCGTCCGGAAGAGCGGCGTGGGGTTCCATATCGATCTGGCGCAAGTCGAAGCCTCGCTGATGTTCCTGGCGCCCCAGATCGCCGAATGCTCGATGACCGGCCGAAATGTCGAGTCTGACGGCAACCGCGATCCCGCCTTCGCGCCGCATGGTGTGTACCGCTGTCGCGGGAAGGATCGCTGGGTGGCGATCGTGGCGCGCGATGATGTCGAGTGGGGGCGGCTTGCCGATATCGTCGGCGGGGCGGACCTCATGGCCGATCGGCGTTTCCTGACGCTGGCGCTGCGCAAGGCGAACGAAGATTCGCTCGACGCGATCATGAGCGAATGGACCGCCGGGTTTGAGCCCATCGCGGTCGAAGAGCAGTTGCAGCGTATTGGGGTGCCCGCACATGTGGTCGCAAGCAGCGCCGACTTCTGCGCCGATCCGCAGATCGATGCGCGCCGGCATCTCCTCCGGATCTCGCACGGCCTGATGGACGATGTCTTGATCGAGGGATCGCGCTTCCGGCTGTCCGACACCCCCGCCTCGATCGACCGCAGCGCGCCGACATTCGGCCGCGACAACCGGCATGTGCTGCGGTTGTTCGCCGGCTATGACGATGATCGCATCGCCGATCTGGAAGCGGCCGGGGTGCTGAAGTGACCGCATCCGACGCGCCCACCGGCTGGCACGCCGACTGGTACCCACTGGTTGCGATGATCGGCCAGGACCTTTTCACCCAGCCCGATCATCGTGGATGGGGCACGCCTTATGGCGATATCATCTGGGGGCCCGATCGCATCGATCGCAGCGCGCTGCGACGCTATCTCGAACCACTGGAGTTCGAATGTCCGCTGCATGACGATCCCGAATGCGCGCGGGCGGAGGGCTTTTCCGGCCTCGTCCTGCCGGCGACGGCTTTGCTGTCCTTCACCTTCCAGCCGATCTGGTCGCCCGGCGGGCCGCCGGTCTTTGCCGGTGCGGGCCGCAACGATCCTCCCGAAGCATCCGACAACGGCAGTGCCGCCCGATTTCCGGTCGTCCCGCCGATATATTCCGGCTATTTCGGTACCGATTTCGAACTGGACGTGATCCGGCCGGCGGTCGTCGGCGATCGGATCGGCCGGCATGGCAGTCGGCTGCTGTCGGTCCAGCCCAAACAGACGCCGGTCGGGCGCGGCGCCTTCCTGATATGGGAACAGGAGATCGTCGACGGCGACAGGCTGGCGATCGCCCGCGTCCGCGTCCAGATGTATGTCTATGAGCCACTCGCAGCGGCGGAAGGCCGGTGATGGCTCAGATCATCTGGGACAGCATAGGTGTCGATGATCAGATTGGCACGCTCCGCTTCCCTATAACCGTCTATCGCCTGGTTATGGCCGCGGGCGCCAATCGCGACTTCAACGCCATTCACCACAATAGCGAGGTCGCCCGATCGACCGGCGCGCCCGAGATGTTCGCCAATACCCTGTTCCTGCAAGGCATGTGGGAGCGGCTGGTGCGCGACTATATCGGGGTTGCGGGGCGGATACACCGGCTCGGCGGCTTTCGGATGCGGACCTTCAACACCGTCGGCGACACCGTCGTCGTCACCGGCCGTGTCGCCCGAAAATGGCAGGAGGAGGAACGCGGGATGCTAGAAATCGAGCTGCGCTCGGACAATTCGGGGGGGCTTGCGGTCGGGCCGGGCTTCATCGTGGCTTCGCTGCCGCTGACGGCCAAAGCCACGGGAGAGATTCATGGATAACGAACTTTGCTGGCTGACCGGGGCCGATTTTCCCTTGTTCGCCTTCAGCCATTGTCGCGATGTCGTGGCAGCGGTGAGCCGGGCGGGCGGCTTTGGCGTGCTGGGCGCGAGCAGCTTCACCCCCGGGCAGCTCGAAACCGAGCTTGCCTGGATCGACGCGCATGTCGGCGGCCGGCCTTATGGCGTCGATATCCTCGTTCCGGAACATAATGGTGTCGCGGCGGAAACCTCGCTTGCCGAAATGCAATCGAGGATTCCCGCCGGCCATGTCGAATTCGTCAAGGAACTGCTCGCACGCCACGGCGTCCCGATCGATCGGCGCGACGTCGTCGGCGACGAGCGGCCTTCGATGGCGCCGGATGTCGGCGAGAAGCTGATGGATGTGGCGTTCCGTCACCCCATCAGGCTGATCGTCAACGCACTTGGCATCGCGCCGCCGTCGATGATCGAACGGGCG
>JAYVRZ010000212.1:0-4110 GCA_043775965.1 Sphingomonas sp. | reverse complement strand
GCCCTCGTGCTTCATGGCGGTCTGAACGGCCGGGCGCTCCATCATCCGATCGCGGAAGGTTACCAGCGTCGCGGGCGGGTCGATCTGGAACTTCTTCGCCCATAACAGCATGACGAACAGGTAGCAGTCGGCGACACTGACGTTCGCGCCGAACAGATATTCGCCCTGCATCGTGTCCGCGAGATAGGACATCCGCTTGACGATCGTCTCGCCGGCCTTGGCTTTCTCGTCGTCGCCGGCTCCGGTGAAGAACGGCTTGAACCCCTTGTGGATCTCTGTCGAGATATAGGCGAGCGCCTCGAGCAGGTGCGTATGGCCCATCGCGCCGGAGGGTTTCAACGCGCTGTCCTGGCGCGCGATCCAGTCGAGGATGGCGATGTTTTCGCTCAGCGTCTCGCCCGAGTCCAGCGTGAGGGCGGGGACGTACCCTTTGGGGTTGATCGACAGATAGTCGACGCCGCTCTCGGTACGCTTGGCCTTGAGATCGACCTTTTCGTGTTCGAACCCCAGGCCGGCCTCGTGCAGTGCGACGTGATCGGCGAGGCTGCAGGCGCCCGGTGCATAATAGAGCTTCATCATGTTCTCTCCATGGATATCCGGCCCCAACGCGCGGTGTACGGGATAGGCTGCGACGCGATGTTCGTGCCGCGCACCGGTTTGCAGCGGCGCATGCGGTCCCCATCTTCAGGCGATGAACGACAATCTGATCCGCCTCGGCCTGCTCGACGAAAGCGACATCGTCCTCGACGAAGCCGCGCTTTCGCTGGCATTGCTGGACCATCCGGATGCCGACCCGGTGCCGTACCGCGAGGTGCTTGAGGCTATCGCGAGCCGGCTGGACGACGTTGCAGGCGGAGCGACCAGCGCGCGGGACCGTGCCGATGCGCTGGCCGACGTGCTCGGGCAGGGGTTTGGGTTCGTCGGCGATCGCGACACGTACGACGATCCCGCCAACGCCGACCTGATCCGCGTGATCGATCGTCGGCAGGGCCTGCCGGTCAGTCTGTCGATCCTGTACGTGGGAGCGGCACGCCGGCTCGGGTGGGACGCGGACGCGCTCGACGTGCCCGGGCATGTCCTCGTGATGGTCGGTGCGGAAGCGGCACCCGTGATCGTCGATCCGTTTCGCGGCGGCGTGCGCGTCGGCAGCGATCAGCTTGCCGCGCTGGTGACCGCGTCGCGTTCCGGGCCTGTCGCCGCGGTCAGCCATGTCGCGGCGATGCCGAACCGCGCGGTTCTCGTCAGGCTGTTGCTCAACCAGGCGACGCGTGCCGAGCAGGCGGGGGACGCGCAGCGTGCGCTGGAGCTATATCGGCGGATGACGCTGATGGCGCCGGGCTATGGTCATGGTTGGTGGGAGCATGCCCGTTTGGAGCTGAGCAACAACAACGTCTCCGGCGCGCGACAAAGCCTGAGCGCCATGCTGGAGATCACGCGCGATCCCGAGCTTCGACGCCGGGTATCGGACACACTCGCGTCGCTGGCCGCGCACTGATGCGGACGGTACACGGCGCCATGTCCAGATTTCTTTCAGTCGTGCTCGTCCTCGCGTCTTGGTCTGGCGCCGCAACGGCTCAGACCATAGCCGCAGGCCGCTGGGACGTGACGTCTACGGTCGCCGAACTGTCCGTACCAGGGGTTCCAAGCTTTCTGGTGCGGATGATGCGAGGCAAGTCCAAGGCCGAGCACAAGCGGCTGGCGGCGGGGCAGGGGATCGCTGCGCTGTTCGTACCCGATCCCAAGGCGCGGTGCCGTGTCGAGAGCGAGCGGATCGCGGGCGGACGTTATGTCCAGGCGCTGAGCTGTCCGCAGAAACAGGGCGACCCGCTGCATATCGCGCGGTCCGGCACGTACGACGCGACCGGTTTCGTCGGCGTGGCCACGGTATCCGGCATCACGCCCAAAGGGCCCATGCGGATCGTGCTGAACCAGCGCGCCGCGTACGTGGGGGACTAGGCTCAGGCATTTAGGAAGGCCACGTCCGAACCGCGTCGGTATCTACGCGGCCAGATCCCGGACCAGCGACAGGCGCGGGCCATTTCCGACGGTCTCGTAAAGATAGGCTTCGAGTTTTTGATGCGTTCCGGCGGTCAGGCGAAACGCCTTCTCGCTGTCGGGCGTGGGATTGCGCGTCTCGACCTCGAGGACGTCATATTGCTCCAGCGTCTTGACCCATCGCGATACCACCGCCTTGGAACAGCCAAGCGCGGTCGCCAGGCTGGTGACGTCGACCGCCTTGCCCTCGGCCTCCGCGACATAGGCGGCGAGGATCGCGTCCCAGCTCGGCTCGGAAAAGAGCGCCGGGTTGCAGATGGATGCGCGTCTGCTGCGGCCGATCACCAGCGACCGGGCGGCGTCCAGCAGGAGTGCCGGCGTCCGATCCTCGCCGTGCTCGGCGACCGGCTCGATGGTCGCGACGATGACGGTCGCATCGCCAGCGCTCACCATGATCGACACGGTATTGCGAACCCACACGAGCGAGCCGTCGGCGCTCATGAGGCGTTTGACGATGCAGAACGGCGCACCGGTCTTCAGCAACTTGGCGATGGCGGCGCCGCATTCGGCACGGTCGGCGGGGGCGGTCACGTCATTCACGAGCTTGCCCCGCAGCGTCTTCGGATCGGATTTCATCAGTCGGCAAAACGCGGAATCGGCGCCGGTAATTTCCCCGCGGCAATTGATCGTCGCATGTCCGGTATCGACCATTGTGCACCCTCAAAACGGAATTTTTCCCGCACTATATAGTTACGTCTGCAATCTGTAATTGGTTCAACAGTGTTACAAATTAAGTCGAACTATCGTTAACTCGCAGCTACAATGTTTGTAACCAATTACACCCGTTTCGAGTGCATCTGCTTGCAGGATCGATATTTCCGCGAAAACTCTGGAAATGAAGTGGTTCCCGTCGTCGGACATGCCTTGGGCAGCATGGTACCAGACGGAGGCGCCGTTCTATTCACCATCACAATCTGTAATGGTGCTCCGTGACAAAAAAGTCATTTTCGGATGGCACGGCATTTAACTATCATCGCGGAATGACAGATGCGGTCGCTGATAAATCCCCGTCGCCCGAGACGATCACGACGATCGTGGAATCGTTGCGAATAGCCATGCTAGCCGCCGACGCCGCAAAAGAACACGGGTTGGCAGCCCATGTTTCGGCCGCGCTCGAATGGGCCGAACGGCGACTGCGCGAAGTCTCTGCCGCAACATAGAGCGGGCCGTGATCGCCTCCAGATGCCGATGGACGCAATCGGAAGTCTATTTGCGGAGGTGGTCCGTCGGCTGCAGACTAGGTGCGGCATCGCCGTCGGTCCTGACGATCGTCAGGGCGGTAGCGTCCGGTGCATACTCTACGCGGTCGATCGCGATTTGACGTTCGTCCTTGAAAGGGGCGGGGCCAGCGGCCTGCTCCCAGCGATGGTACATGATTAGCCATTCGCCGCCGGGAGTGCGGACGAAGCTGTGATGGTCCGGGCCCCGGTGTCGCGCGTCGCTGGTCAGGATCGCACCGCCGTACCAGGTGCGCAATGCCGCCAGGTTCTTGCGGGTGCTGTCCGACGAAGCCGCTTTCGTAATCGAAGCCTGGGTTGGTCGATTCCAGCCTGACCGGCACGCTTGCAAGTGAGATACCGGCGGAAAGATTAACCGGTAGTCGGTGCCCCGATCGCGCGTCGCATGGCGAGCATTGTAGCGCCCGCCGAAATAGATCCGGCATGGCGCGCACAATTCGGATTGGGGCTGGGGCCGGGGCAGGGGCCGGGGATGCCGGGCCTGCGCGATCGGACGCGGTATCCCGAATACAACGCGTATGGGCAGGGCGTGATCGGCGCGTCCAGCAAGGACGATCGGGCCCGCGGCCGGGACGTTTGGCACGAGCCGGATAACGGCGCCAACCAGTATAAGGGGCAGGCAGGCCGTCCGTTGCGCCGGTGGCGTCACGGCGGTGAAGGGGCGCCGCCGCTAGGATCGTCCGCAGCATCGCCGTCGCGGTCGAGGGCGATGCTGCGGGTGCGCGCTCAATGATTGTCGCGTGGTAGTCCCATGGTTTGTGCGATGCGCTGGTATTTCTCGGCGCCTTCGAGGATGGCGCCGGTTTCCATCTGGCCG
>JAYVRZ010000211.1:0-8982 GCA_043775965.1 Sphingomonas sp. | reverse complement strand
TCGTAGCGGTCCAGATACAGGTCGCCCGCATCTGCCATCGCCTGCCAGATCGCGGCGCTCGCGGCGTAATGATCCGCATCGACGGTCCGGATGAACCGGTCATAGGAGATGCCAAGACGATCGGCCATCTCGTGGAAATACGACGACATTTCGTTGGCGAGCTCGCGCACCGGGATGTCCCGTTCGCGCGCGGCCTGGACCATCTTGAGGCCGTGCTCGTCGGTCCCGGTCTGGAACAGGACGTCGCGGCCCGCCTGGCGCTGGAAGCGCGCGATCGCGTCGGCGGCGATCATCTCATACGCATGGCCGATGTGCGGACGGCCATTGGGATAGTGGATCGCGGTGGTGATATAAAACGGGTCGGCCATGCCGCGCTCCTAGAGCATCGGTCCGATCAGGTGAAGCCCGTGCGAGGCTCGATCGACGCCGGCCGATCAGTGGCGCAGCGTCGCGACGATGCCCGCCATCTCGAACACCGTCGCCTGCGCGTCGAGCGACAGCCCGATCGCCGCTCCGGCCAGATCCCGGGCAGCGGCATGCGCGTCAAGCGCCGACCGCAATGCCGGCCCCGATCGCGTCCGTGCCGCGTCGGCGATGAACGCGGGCGCCCGGTCGAGGAACGCCTCGTAACGCGGTTGCGCCGTCTTCAGCCCGAGCGACTTGGCAAGCTTCAGTCGCCGGTTATTGTCGCGGTCGCCGTCGTGCGCGATCGCGGCGATGGCATCGTCGAGCCCCGCCACATCGAGGCCGGCGTAGCGCAACGCGCGCCCGGGCGCGCCGTCGCTCGCGCGGACCAGCGCGGCGATCTCCGTCTCGTCCGCTTCCGGTCGCAACGTTCGGATCGCGGTCGCCACATCGTCTCCGTCGAGTGCCTCGAACCGCAGCAGCCGACAGCGCGAGCGGATGGTCGGCAGCAACCGACCAGGCGCATGGCTGACGAGCAGGAAGATCGTCCCCGCAGGCGGCTCCTCGAGGTTCTTCAACAGCGCGTTGGCCCCGCCCCGCTCAAGGTCGTCGATCGCATCGATCAGCACGACCCGGCGCGGACTCATCGACGGCGTGGTCGCGAACAAGGGTTGCAGCGTCCGCACCTGCGCGATGGTGATGCTGCGCGCAAGATCCTGGTCCGGCTTCTCGGGATCCTTCGGCAACCGCGCCAACACGCGGTAGTCCGGGTGCGACCCAGCCTCGATCAGCGAGCGCGTCCGATTGCCCTCGGCAACGTCGAAGCCGGCCATCGTATTTTCGGGGTCCGCGCTATCCGCCAGCATCCGCATCGCGGCCGCGCGCGCGAACGTCGCCTTGCCGACACCCTGCGGCCCGGTCAGCAGCCAGGCATGGTGCAACGAACCGCTGCGCATCGCCGCCTGGAACGCGGCCTGCGCAGCGGTATTGCCGATCACCGACGTCATGCCTTCGGCGCGATCGGCGTTGGACGCATCAGCCGAAGAAACCGGTCAGGCCGGCCCAGGCGCGACCGAAGAAGCCGGCGACCGCCACGTCCTTCTCGGCAACCAGCGGCATGCGCTGCTCGAGCCCGTCCGACGTCGTCACGACGAGGTCGGCGATATGCTGGCCAGCCTTGATCGGCGCCTTGACCGGACCTTCATACACGACCTTGGCGGTCAGGTTCGGCGAGGTGCCGGCGGGCAGCGTCACGGTCAGCGCCTTGGGAGCGACCAGGCCGACCGACGACGAATCGCCGAGCTGGACCGCGGCGGTTTCGACCTTCTTGCCCTTCGCGACGATCGGCTTGGACTGCCATGCGCGGAAGCCCCACTCCATGAAGCGCACCGATTCCTCGGACCGCTGACCCGAACTCGACAGCCCAGCGACGACCATCACCAGGCGACGACCATTCTGGATCGCCGACCCGGTGAAGCCGTATCCAGCCTCCTCGGTATGACCGGTCTTCAACCCGTCGGCACCCGCGACGCGGCCGAGGATCGGATCGCGGTTCGCCTGGGTGATCGCGCTGCCACCCATCGTCTTGCCCCAGGTGAAATCACGCTTCGAATAGAATTGCTTGTAGAGATCGGGGTAGTTGGTGATCGTCGCCGCGGCGAGCTGCGCCAGATCGTGCGCGGTCACATAGGTGACGCCGTTGTCGGGCCAGCCGTTGGCCGTACCGAAATGGCTGTCCTTCAGGCCCAGTTCGGCCGCCTTGCGGTTCATCCGCTCGGTGAACGCCTGTTCGGACCCCGAAATGCCTTCCGCCAGCACGATGCACGCGTCGTTGCCCGAAAGCGTGACGATGCCGTACAGCAAATTGGCGACGCTGACGTTCTCACCCGACGAGAGGAACATCGTCGAACCCGCTTCGGGACCATGCCATTTCGCCCAGGTCTCGGGCCGGACGGTCATCATCTGGTCGAGCTTCAGTTCGCCCTTCTTGACCATGTCGAACGCGACATAGACGGTCATCATCTTGGCGAGCGATGCCGGCGGCATGCGGCGATCCGAATCGCGCGAAAACAGCACCGCGCCCGACGACAGGTCTTCCATGTACGCGATCGGCGCGGCGGTCTGGAACTGCGGCGCCGCGGCAATGGACGGATGCGCCAGCGCAAGGGCAACGAACGGTGCGACGATCAGCTTCTTCATGGGGATTCCGTAGGCAAAAGGGAACTTAATCCGTGGGCAGGACCTGGGCATCGCCATAGCCGCGCTCGGCGACCGCGTCACGCGCGCGTTGCAGGCCGGCCGCATCTTTGAACGGTCCGATGCGGACGCGGTACAGGCCACCGCGCTCGACGACGTCGCCATCGAGCCGCTGCGCCAATGCAGTCGCGCGCGCTTCGTTCGAGAACGTCGCGACCTGAAGAACGTAAAGCTGCCCCGCGACCAGGTTCGGCAGAGGCTTGCGCGCCGGCAGGGCATCGAAGCTCGCCGCCTGGGTAAAGGCCGGCATGCGCGCGCCCGCAGCCTTTCCGGCGCGCAGCAGCGAGGCATCCTGCGCGGTCGGCACGATCGCGCGAATACGTACCGAGGCAACCTGGCGGCGATCCGTACCGAGCAGGTGCGCCGCAGCGCGCGACAGGTCGATCATCCTGTCGCGGCGCCCGGGACCTCGGTCGTTGATCCGTACCAAAATCGACCGACCGGTCTCGACCGACGTCACTTCGACGAACGATCCGAGCGGAAGCGTGCGGTGGGCCGCGGTCATCGCACCGGGATCGAACGCCTCTCCGGACGCGGTGCGATTGCCCGTCAGTTCCTCGCCATACCAACTCGCTAGCCCGGTATCCTGATAGCTGCCGTACAGTCCGCCGCCCGCGGGAAAGGTCGCCCCCACGCTCTCACGCGCATTGCTGCACCCGGCCAGCGCGAGCGCCAGGCAAAGGACCCTAGCGCTCGACCGCATCGGCCAGCAGTCCGACCGAGAGCGCGTAGAAGTTCGAGCAGTTATAATCGAGGATCACGCGGTAGTTGCTGGTGAGAAGATAGGCGGTCGCACCTGCGCCATCGGGCTCGAGCAATGTCGCGAGCACCGTATCGGCGGGCAGGCTGCGGCCCTGTGGCATGATGCCCAGCGCGCGCCACTCGGCGATCGTCCGCCAGCCGCTATGCCGTTCGAACACGCGGGGGCACCGCGGCGAGACCAACCGGTTGCGGACCTGCGACCGATCGAACCCCGCGGGCACGCTCACCGCGACGCCCCAGGGCTGACCCGCGCGCCAGCCGGCATCGGTGAAATAATTGCCGATCGACGCCAGCGTATCCGCCGGGCTGTTCCAGATGTCGGCGCGACCGTCGCCATCGCCGTCACGCGCGAGCCGCAGGTAGATCGACGGCAGGAACTGGGGGTTGCCGGTGGCTCCTGCCCAGCTACCCTTCAGCTGCTCGCGCGTCACGCCGCGATCGAGCATCTTGAGGCCAGCGATGAATTCGCCTGCGAACAGCGACCGGCGGCGTCCCTCATAGGCGAGGCTGGCGAGCGACCGAAGCAGGTCGAAATCGCCGGTATAGCTGCCGTAATTGGTCTCATGACCCCAAATAGCGACCATGATCGATTCGGGAACGCCGGTCTGCTGCTCGATCCGCTGCAGTCTGGAGCGCTGCGCCAGATAGGTCTGTCGCCCGCGCGCGATCCGTGCCGCATCCACGTGCTGCGCCTTGTACGGCGCGAACGCGGGAATGGCGCTGGAGTTGGTCGCGCCCGGCTGCGCGCGGTCGAGTTCGATCACCCGCGCGTTCAGCGTCAGGCCTGGGAACACCGCGTCGGCCGTGCGGGCGCTCACCCCCTCGGCCAGCGCCTGCTGACGCAGCGTGACCATGTACGATTGAAAACCCGCGTCATCCTGCGCTGCTGCCGGACCGCTACCGGACAGCACCGCGAGTATGCCGAATACGCTGTTGCGCAGCCAAGTCGCTGCTGTCGATGCCCCACCCATACATGACAATGTGCCACAGACCCGCTTGGTCCGGAACCTCGCATCGTCGCACGATCGGCACATCCAACCGCGGACGCTCGCGTGGAGCCTAAGCGTTCGCAGATGAGCCGGAGCGGCGGACGCCTATCATTCACAACGATCGTGGTCGGTCCGTCACGACTTGATGCCCAAGGGTGTCGACGAGCGGCGCGGCAGACATGTAGCGCCGCCGCGCCGGTGGTCGGTTCGCCAACGAACAAAGGGCACGAGTGCCATGAGGATAGGCTGGTTCACGATTGCCATCAGGTGACGCCACGTGGCGTTGAGTCGAGGAAAGCCAACTCGCCGCCTCGATGTGCGCAACGCGGGTGATCATCGCCCCTTCCCGGCAGGGTCACACGCAAATCGGCACCTCGAGCGACTATGGTCGGGGAAACAGGATCCGAACCGGCGCCCCCTGCCCCAAATTTGGTGCGCTACCACCCTGCTACACTTCCCGACGGCGTGGCGGGTGGGCCCCCGCGTGAGGGCGGAAGCGTGTTCGCGCGGCACCCCGTCAAAACATGATTTGCGGATCGCCCGGCCGCCAGGGATCGTACCGGACCATGACTGCCGCGAACATCGGCGACGCCAGAAATCGCTCGAGCCAGCGCTGCACGTTATGCGGCGCCGAAGCGTCGAAATACGTGCGATCGGTCTCGGCGAACTGCCGCACGAACGGCAGGATCGCGAGGTCGCCGATCGCCGGCGACTCTCCGCCCAGATTTGCGCGCACGCCCAACCGATCGTCCAGCAGCTGCAGATGCTCCACGGCTTTCGACCGATGCTCGATCGGATCGACACCGTAGCGGTCGGCATATTTATAGCGATCGAGGTGATGCTTGAACGCGCCGTCATTGGCGGCGATCAGGTCCGCGTCGTCCCCGTCGAGCCACCCCGCCCGCTCGCCCGTCGCAAACGCCCAGCGCATGATGTCGAGGCTTTCGTCGATGACGTCGCCGCCGGGCAGCACGAGCACCGGGACCGTCGCCTTGGGCGAAGCCGCGATCATCGCTGCGGGCTTGTCACGCAACGCGACTTCGCGCAGCGCGACCGCGACGCCAGCGGCCACCAATGCCAGTCGCGCGCGCATCGCATAAGGGCATCGGCGAAAGCTGTAGAGGATCGGTGCGTCCATCGCCGAACCATAGCCCGCCGCAGCCGGCTTGTCCGTCACCAACCATTGTCCGCGCCTGGATCAGCGGATCGGCCAGTAGATTGATCGAGACGCAAGAGCCCGTTTGATGATTCCGCAGTCAGGTACTTTGCGCAACGATGCGACAGGCGCAGTGGTATCGACATCGTCGTCACGTCACCGGACCAAGCTCGGTTTGAATCACTCGTCGCGTCACGAGGATCACCGCAGAATGCGGGAGGCCGCGGGGGATGCCACGCACGAGGACGGGCCGGCGCGCATTGCCAGCATGGCGAAGTGTTTCGCCATGCCGACATGCCACCGTCCAACCTAGCGCGCGCTTCCGCCACCGGCGATCCAGCGATCGATCTTCTTCTCCAGCACCGGCATCGGCAACGCGCCGGTATCGAGCACCTGGGCATGGAAGCCACGCGGATCGAACCGCGTGCCGAGCGCCGCCTTGGCCTTCGCCTTGGTCCTCGCGATCGTCAGCTGACCGATCTTGTAAGCCAGCGCCTGCCCCGGAATCGCGATGTAGCGCTCGACCTCGGCGGTCGCGTCGGTGCGCGCCATCGGCGAGTTGGCCAACATATAGGCGATCGCCTGGTCGCGCGTCCAACCCTTGGCGTGAATGCCGCTGTCGACGACCAGCCGCATCGCGCGCAGCATCTCGTCGTTCAGCCCACCCATCCGCTGATACGGATCGGTCTCCATGCCGAGTTCCTTCCACAGGCTCTCCGAATACAGCGCCCAGCCCTCGACATAGGCGGTGTTGCCGCCGAACCGCATGAACGCCGGCAGCGCGACGTTCTCCTGCGCGAGGCTGATCTGGAAATGATGCCCCGGCACACCTTCGTGCAGGAACAGCGTCTCCATCTCCCACGTGTAGCGCGACGGCAGGTCGTACGTGTTGTAGTAGAATACGCCTGGCCGCGTCCCGTCCGGCGTGCCGCCCTGGTACGACCCGCCAGCCTCGGTCTTCTCCTTGAACGCGGGGACCGCGCGGATCTCGAGCTTGGTATTGGGCAGCAGCGAGAACTGCTCGGGAATGCGCTGGTAGATCCGCGTCTCGATCGCCTGATACCCTTCACGCAGTTTCTCGGCCGACGCCGGCGCGAACTTTGGATCGGTCCGCAGCAGCGTGAAGAACTCGGGCAGCGTCCCCTTGAAGCCGACCGCCTGCTTCTGCGTCTCCATGTCCTTCAACAGCCGCGCGACTTCCGACAGCCCGAGCGTGTGGACCTCCTCGGCCGATAGCGGCAGCGTCGTGTTCTGCTCGATCAGGTACGCGTACAGCTTGGCACCGCCGGGCATCGCCGACAGCCCGACCGTGTCGCGCGCCTTCGGTCGATATTCGTTGGCGAGGAAATCGCGGATCCGCTGTTCGGCAGGAAGGATCACGTCGCGGATCTGCGTCGCATAGGCGGTCCGCAACCGTGCCTGGTCCGCCGCCGAGACCGCCGCGGGAAACGTCTTGAGCGGCCCGTTGAAGGTCGATCCCGCAACGCCCTCCTTGATGAGATTGTCGAATTGGCCGATCATGTTGTCGACCACGAGCCTCGGCTAGACGATGCCGTCCTTCATACCATCCCGAAACAACCCGATCGCACGGTCGAGCACCGCAGCATATTCGACGTTGCGCTTCAGGTTGTTTTCGTAATCGACGAGCGTCTTGAACGGAGCGGCCCCCTGCCCCGACGCGAAATCGGGATAGAAGGTCTGGAACCCGGAGAAATGATCCATCGGCAGGTCGCGCTGGATCTTCAGGAGATCGGGCGCATAGCCCCGCAGCGTGATCCGCGTATTGGTGTCGAACACGTCATACGCGATCTGGTCGACGGGGGAGAGCTTGGCGCGGTCGATCCGGCCAAGCGCGACGAGATCCGCCTCGGCGGCCGCCCGTTCGGCCTCCAGATACGCATCGGTCAGGTAATTGCCGAGATGGTCGGCGTACCGAAGATCGCCGCGAAAGATCGCCGAGACCGGGTTGCGCTTCAGACTCGCCTCGTCGCTCGCATAGAACACCGCCTTCAGCTTGCCGTCTTCCGCGCTGTCGCCGGGTTGCGCGGTGGGCGGCGGCAGCGCCTGGCCGACCGCAGCGGTAGCGCCGATCGTGGTTGCAGTCGTGGCAAGGAACGCAGCGAACAGCAGCTTGATCGACACCGGCAAATTCCTCGACTGTAATGATATGGCCAAAGGAGTAGGCGGCGCCGACGTCCGTCGCAAGCGGCGCGTCAGCGGGGTTTGACGAACTTCAACGTCATCCGGTCGCTCTCGCCGATCGCCGCGTATTTCGCATGGTCGACGTCCTTCAGGCGGTAGCTCGGCGGTAGCGTCCAGACCCCCTCGGGCCAGTCTGCGCTATCCTTCGGGTTGGCGTTCACCTCGGAGCGCGCGACCAGCTTGAACCCCGCCGCAGTCGCAAAGTCGATCACCGAACTGGTCTTCATATACCCGCTCTTCTCCTCGGCGGCGACGTCGCGCGTCTCGGGCAAGCGGTGCTCGACGACACCCAGCGTGCCGCCCGGCTTGAGCATCCGGTACATCGCCGCGAACGTCGCGCGCGCGCGGTCCTCGCCGCCGAACCGCCAGTTATGGACGTTACGAAACGTCAGCACGACATCGGCGCTGCCATCGCGCACGGATGGCTGGCCCGCCTCCGCCGGAAACGCCGCGAGCCGGATCTTGCCGTAGATCGCGGCGTTCTTGCCCTGCATCGCGCGGACGGCGTTCAGCCCTTTCTCCCACGGGCCCGCCGCGTAATAGGCGCCGCTTCGCGCGGTCAGCGGCGCGAGAATCTCGGTGTACCACCCGCCCGACGGCCAGATCTCGACCACCGTATCGGTCGGCTTCACGCCGAAGAACGCCAGCGTCTGCGCCGGGTGCCGATACCGGTCGCGCGCGATGTTGGCCGGCGTACGCGTCGGCGCAGCGACCGCGGCGGCGATCGGTGCCGGAACACGCGGTGCGCTCGCAGCGATCAGGGCGGGTGCGGCACAGAGCATCAGGCAGGCGTAGCGGTTCATCGTCGACCTTTCGAAATCAGCTGGGCGAGAGTGACCGCAACACAGTCGATCGACAAGCCCCGCACGCGCAATCCGGCGCCGACGCGACGGCACGCGACTGGATAACCGTGAGACATTGCCCATATTTCACAGGACGTTGAACGAGGACACGAGCAATGGCCGGCGGTTGGACACGCGATGGCGCGGTACAGGACCAGATCGACGACACCGTGATGGACGCGGTGCTCGCCGCGCGTGCGCGGATGCCGTCCGGCGAGAGCGAGCCCTATTGCGCGCAGTGCGGCGACGATATCCCCGAAGGACGCCGGCTGGCGATCCCCGGCGTCCGCACCTGCGTATCCTGCCAGAGCGGCCGCGATCGTCCGGCCTCCGCGCTCTTCAATCGTCGCGGCAGCAAGGACAGCCAGCT
>JAYVRZ010000210.1:0-8414 GCA_043775965.1 Sphingomonas sp. | reverse complement strand
CGACAAGCCTGACATCGACAAGAAATTGAAAGACGCCGCCCTGTGAAAGACGACAAGCAGAATTTCGTGCTGTTCGCGGTGATCGCGGCGCTGATCCTGTTCGGATGGCCGCTGATCCAGGGCAAGTTCTTCCCGACCGCGAATCCGCCGGTCACGAAGATCGAGGGCGGCAAGACCAAGGCTATCGCCAACCCCGCCGCGGATCCGGCCGCCGACGGCGCTGCAGCCGTGCGTGATCGCGCCGCGGTGATCGCCGAGACGCCGCGTATCCGCATCGAGACGCCGCGCGTGTCGGGTTCGATCAACCTCAAGGGCGCGCGGATCGACGATCTCGTGCTCAAGGGCTATGACGAGACGGTCGCGAAGAACTCGCCGCCGATCCGCCTGCTCTCGCCCGCCGGCGCGCCCGACGCGTATTTCGCGAGCTTCGGCTGGCGCGCGCAGGGCCTGACCCCGCCCGCCGCCGACGCCGTCTGGACCCCCTCGGGCGCGACCACGCTGACGCCGACGACGCCGGTCACGCTCGACGCGACCAACGCCACCGGGCAACGCTTCCGCATCCAGATCGCGGTCGACCAGGATTACATGTTCACGGTCCGCCAGACCGTTCTGAACGCCGGCACCGCGCCCGTCCCCGTCGCCCCTTACGGCCTCGTCAACCGCGTCGGTATCTCGAAGGACCCGTCGTCGATGACGATCCATGTCGGGCCGATGTCGGTCGACAATGGCGGCGCGCATTACCGTCCGAACTACAAGGACATCGACGCCGCCGCGCAGAAGTTCACGACCACCGGCGGCTGGCTCGGCTTCACCGACAAATACTGGCTGACCGCGATCATCCCCGATCAGGCGCAGTCGTTCGACGGCCAGTTCCGCGCCGGCGCCAACAAGGCGTACCAGGCCGACTACGCGCTCCAGCCCAAGCAGCTCGCACCCGGCCAGGCGATCACCCAGACCTCGCGCTTCTTCGCCGGCGCCAAGGAAGTCCGCCTGCTCGACCGCTATTCGGATCAGGCCGGCGGCGTCGCCAAGCTCGATTACGCTATCGATTGGGGCTGGTTCCGGATCGTCGAGAAGCCGATCTTCTATTATCTCGACTGGCTGTTCCGCATGATCGGCAACTTCGGTGTCGCGATCATCCTGCTGACCGTGACGATCCGCGGCCTGCTGTTCCCGATCGCGCAGCGCCAGTTCAAGTCGATGGCCGCGATGCGCGCGGTCCAGCCGAAGGCGAAGCTGCTCCAGGAAAAGCACAAGGACGACAAGGTCCGCCTGCAGCAGGAGACGATGGCGCTGTACAAGGCCGAGGGCGTCAATCCGCTCGCGGGCTGCGCACCGACGCTGCTGCAGATCCCGATCATGTACGCGCTGTACAAGGTGCTGATGCTGACGATCGAGATGCGTCACCAGCATTTCGTGCTGTGGATCAAGGATCTGTCCGCGCCCGATCCGCTGACACCGCTCAACCTGTTCGGCCTGCTCGCCTTCACGCCGCCGCACATGATCGCGATCGGCGTGGTGCCGATCATCCTGGGCATCAGCATGTACTTCCAGTTCAAGCTGAACCCGACGCCGATGGACGACACGCAGAAGCAGGTCTTCGCGCTGCTGCCCTGGGTGCTGATGTTCGTGATGGCGCCGTTCGCGGTCGGCCTCCAGGTCTACTGGATCACGTCGAACTGCCTGACGATCATCCAGCAGAAGCTGCTCTACGCCCGCCATCCGGGCCTGAAAGTGCCGGTGACCAAGTGAACGACGTTCCTAACTTAGGTCCCGACCTCGAGCGGACCGATGCACCGTTCACGCCCGAAATGCTGGAACATGCGCGGAAACTGTTCGCGGGGCATGTCGGCTTCCTGAAGTCGGCGCCGACACTCGAATTCCTGCCCGACGCGTCGGTGCCGGAAGTCGCGTTCGCGGGGCGCTCCAACGTCGGCAAGTCGTCGTTGTTGAATGCGCTGACCGGCCGCAACTCGATGGCGCGGACGTCGAACACGCCGGGCCGTACGCAGGAGCTGAACTTCTTCGAGGTCGGCGCCCCGCTCGCGTTCCGTCTCGTCGACATGCCCGGCTACGGGTTTGCCAAGGCCCCGAAGGACGTCGTCAAGAAATGGCGCTTCCTGATCAACGATTTCCTGCGCGGGCGCGACGTGTTGAAGCGCGCGCTGGTGCTGATCGACTCGCGTCACGGCATCAAGGAGGTCGACCGCGAGATTCTCGAGATGCTCGACAAGGCCGCGGTCAGCTACCGCATGGTCCTGACCAAGGCGGACAAGATCAAGGCGTCCGAACTGGTTGAAGTCACCGAGCGTACCGCCGCCGAAGCGCGCAAGCGTCCCGCCGCGCATCCGGACATCCTCGTCACCTCGAGCGAATACGGCATGGGCATTCCCGAATTGCGCGCCGCCGTCGTCGAAGCCGTCAGCTGACGGCCGTCGCAATGCGACTTTGATGTAGATTGTCGCAATTGTGTGACGATTTGCGACTGACATCGCGGTCGTCCCGCTTTACCCTCCGTCCAAACGGGGGAGAAATTCAGTGAAGCGTACGCGTCTCGGGGCGATGTTGAGTGTGGCAGCCATGCTGTCCGCATGCGGCGGCAGTGGTAGTGACGGCGGATTCTCGGGGACGCCGACGCCGACTCCCGCCGTAACGCCCACGCCGACACCGACGGCGGCCTGTTCGCTCCGTAGCCGCCAGGATTGGGCCGCAGCGCAGCTCCGCGAGTGGTATCTGTTCCCGGAGACGCTGCCTGCCAGCCTGGACCCCACGCCTTACACCACGGTCGGCGACTATATCGATGCGCTGACCGCGACGGCGCGGTCGCAGCGACGCGATCGGTTCTTTACCTATCTGACGTCGATCAAGGAAGAAAACGCCTATTACAACTCGGGCGCCAGTGCAGGCTTCGGCTTCCGGCTCGGGATCGATTCGACCAATCGGCTGTACGTGATCGAAGCGTTCGAAGGCGCGCCCGCGTTGACCGCCGGGATGGATCGCGGGACCGAGATCGTCGCGGTCGGCACGACCACCGCCAATCTGCGCAATATCGATGCGATCATCGCTGCCGAGGGCAATGCGGGGCTCACCACCGCACTCGGGCCCGATACCGTCGGCACTGCGCGCGTCTTCCGGATTGCGGACGCCGCCGGAACGCGCACCGTCACCGTCGCCAAGACCGACTTCACGCTCCAGCCGGTCTCGCCGCGCTACGGCGCGCAGATCATCGCCGATGGCGGCCGCAACGTCGGCTACATCAACCTGCGCACCTTCATCTCGACCGCGGACCCGGCGCTGCGCCAGGCCTTCGCGCGCTTCCGTGCGCAGGGTATCACCAACGTCATCGTCGACTTGCGCTACAATGGCGGCGGTCTGGTTGCGACGGCGGAGCTGATGAGCGACCTGATGGGTGCGAACCGGTCGACCTCCGAGGTCGTCGACTATACGACGTTCCGCACCGAGAAGTCTTCGAACAACTCGACCCGGTATTTCGCCCCGCAGCCCGAATCGATCGCGCCGACCAAGATCGCCTTCATCGGCACCGGCGGCACGGCATCGGCCAGCGAGTTCGTGATCAACGCCTTCATCCCGTACCTGCACGCCAACGCCGCGCTGATCGGCACCAATACCTATGGCAAACCGGTCGGCCAGATCCCGCTCGACAAGCCGGAATGCGACGATCGCCTTCGCGTGATCGCGTTCGCGACGCAGAACGCCGCGCGACAGGGTGCCTATTTCGATGGCCTCGCCACGACGGTCGAGGCGAGCTGCCGGGCGAACGACGATATCAGCTACCAGCTGGGCGATCCGCGCGAATCGTCGACCCGCCAAGCGCTCGACTTCCTGGCCGGACGGTCGTGCACCCCGATCACGGCCACGGCGAGCCTGCAGGCTGCACGCACCGCGGTCGTGCGCCAGGACCTGCTGATGCCCGCCGCGCCGAGCGCTGCGCAACGCATGGTGCCCGGCTCGTTCTAGGCGGTTGGATCGCGATCCTCCCCCGCCAGGGGGAGGGAAGCGGCGAAATCTCGTTCGGGATTCCCCTTCCGAGCCGCTTGAGCGGTCCACGTCCTCGTGGTGGCAAGAGAGATCTTTGGATGGCCATCCACCCTAGTCCGTGGCGCGTACGCTTCTCGTGAAGCCCTGCGCAGGGCATGAACCCGGGCCTGGTTTCGACGCTTCGTACCGCCCGCCGATCGATGAGCGATACGGCGCGCGCGCTTTGTTCAGCCGAGCGTAAGCAAGATCGGCCGACGGCGATCGCATGTCCTCCGGAATGTGATACGCGCCTGCCGACCATGATTGACGCCTCGATTACCGCTCGCCCCCCGCGCGCAGACCTCTGCCGCGATTGTCCGCCCGCTACCGCCACCCTGCCCGACTATGGCTGGTGGATCGGCGGCGGCATGATTGCGAGCCTGGCGATGCTGGCCGTAATGATGCGCGCGGCGGGCCTGTCGATCGATGCGACGGACTCCGATACTCTGCCGTTCTACGTGGCCGGCATGATCCTGCTGGCGCTGCGGTTCGGTGTGCGCAATCGAGCGTGGCGCCACGCGCGCGCGGTCGCCGATGGTGCGGAGTATTTCGGCGTCTTCACGATGCTGGCGCTGATGGGCGCGATCGCGAGCTATCCGGTCGCGGCGATGACCGAAGGATTCCACGACGCGGCGCTGCAGCGGATCGACGTGATGCTGCATTTCGATTGGCTCGCCTGGTACCGGCTGGTCGCGGCGAACCCCGTGCTGCAGACGCTTGGTCTGGCGGCGTATCGGAGCATCTACCTGACGCCGGCGGTCCTGCTCGCCACGTTCGCAGCGACCGGCGACAGGGTGGCGGCGCACCGCTTCCTCGCGATCTTCTGGCTGACCGCGATCGGCACGCTGATCCTTTATGCCTTCATGCCGGCGGTCGGCCCGTTCTCGTATCTGTGGCACCATCCGATCGCCTACATGCCCGAGAGCGAGCAGTGGCAGCAGGGCCTGATCCCGGCGTTGCGCACGCATACCGAGCGGTTCGTTGACATGGGGCATTTGCGCGGGATCGTGTCGGCGCCCAGCTTCCATGCCGCCGCCGCGACGATCTACATCAACGCCGCGTGGCGGCTGCGGCGGCTGCGGTGGCCCGTGCTGGCGCTGAACGCGGCGATGCTGCTGGCGACGCCGGTCGAGGGCACGCATTACCTGATCGACATCCTGCTCGGCACCGCGGTGGCGCTCGCCGCCATCGCGACGCTACACCGGCTGATGCCGCGCGAGCGGGGCACACGTACATAATGCCAATCGGCACGGCCGGCGTTGCCGTTCGCCGCCTGCGCGGCTAGTCCACCGCGCATGAAACTGATCATCGGCAACAAGGCCTATTCCTCCTGGTCGCTGCGCGGCTGGCTCGCGTGCAAGCAGTCCGGTCTGCCGTTCGAGGAGGTCGTCGTGCCGATGTACGACGCCGACTGGGAAAAGCGCCGCTCGGGCGACGAGTTCGCGCCGTCTTCCGGCAAGGTCCCGATCCTGTGGGACGGTGACGCGGTGGTGTGGGACAGTCTGGCGATCGTCGAGTATCTCGCCGACAAGGTCGGCCGCGACCGGTTCTGGCCCGAAGACAATGCCGCGCGCGCGATGGCGCGCTCAATGGCGGCCGAGATGCATTCGAGCTTCCAGGCGCTTCGTCGCAAGCACAGCATGAACGTCCGCCAGATATTCGCTGCGAGCACGCCTGGCGACGACGTACTGGTCGAACTGCAGCGGATCATGGAGCTATGGGCACAGGCACGCGCGCGCTTCGGCGGCAACGGCCAGTTCCTGTTCGGTACGTTCGGGGCGGCGGACATCATGTTTGCGCCGGTCGTCACCCGCATCGTCACCTACCAGCTGCCGATCGCGCGCTTTGCCACGGGGTACATGCAGGCGATGTTCGAACACCCGTTCATGCAGGACTGGATCGCCGCGGCGCAGGAAGAGGAATGGGTGCTCGAGCAATATGAGCAGCCCGTCGCAGCGGCTCAATAAGGCGTCCCGTCGCGATGCACCTGCCCCGTTTCCGACGAAAACAACAGGTCGATGTCCGGATAGGTCACGAGCGACGCCTCCGGCATGCCGAACGCGAGCAGGACACAGTCTGCCCTACTCTCGTTGATCAGGTGGTGACCATTGCCGTCACCCTTGGGGAAGACGGCGATCTCGCCGGTTCGCATGGCATGCCGCCCGTCGTCGTCGACCAGGACCGCCTCGCCAGCGAGGATCACGACGATCTCGTCCTCGCCGGCTTGCCAGTGGCGCTGCGACGACCAGGCGCCGGGCGGCAGGACGACATGGTTCGCGACCCAGTCGGTCGCGCCACCGGCATGCGCGATGTCGCGGATGATGCGCCCCGCCGCGGGTTCGTCGAAGGGCGGCGGATAGTCGCTGCCGATCTTCACGGGCGTAAGGCTGGCGATGTCGATCCTTGGCATGAGGGAATAACGGCGATGGCAGCATGATCGATCCCGTCTTGCTGGCGCAGGCGCTGCTGCGCGCCGACAGCGTCACGCCCGCGCGCGGCGCCGTGTTCGACGTGCTCGAGGCCGCACTGGTCCCGCTCGGCTTTGCGGTCGACCGGTTCACGGTGGGCGAAGCACCCGATGGGCCGGTCGAGAACCTGCTCGCGACACGCGGCGCTGGCCCGCGTCACCTCGCCTTTGCGGGCCATGTCGACGTGGTGCCACCGGGCGAGGGTTGGACCGGCTCGCCCTGGTCGGGTGAGGTCCGTGACGGCCTGCTGTACGGGCGCGGCGCGGTCGACATGAAGGGCGCGGTGGCGGCGTTCGTCGCCGCTGCGAGCCGTAGCGACGGCGGACGCGACGCCGGACGCGACGGGGCGCGCGACGGGGGCATTCTGTCGCTGATCATTACCGGCGACGAGGAAGGGCCCGCGACCTACGGCACCGTCGCGCTGATGGACCGGATGGCGGCGCGCGGCATCGTCCCGGACCTGTGCCTCGTCGGCGAACCCACCTCTACCGCCAAGCTGGGCGACATGGTGAAGATCGGTCGCCGCGGCTCGGTCAACATCTGGATCGACGTCCCCGGGCGGCAGGGGCACGTCGCCTATCCGCATCTGGCCGACAACCCGATCCCGCGACTGATCGCGGCGCTGGCCGAGATCGAGGGCGTGGTGCTCGACACCGGGACCGACTGGTTCCAGGCGTCGAACATCGAGGTGACGGACATCGCCGTCGGCAACGCGGCGCACAACGTCATTCCGGCCAAGGCCTCGGCGCGATTGAGCATCCGCTTCAACGATCTGCACCGCGGCGAGGATCTGATCGCTCGGATCCGGGGAATCGCCGACCGGCATGCACCGGGTGCGGTCGTCACCGGGCGGGTCTCGGGGGAAGCATTCCTGACCGAGCCCGGCGCGTTCTCCACGCTGTTGTCGGACGCAATCCATACGGCGACGGGGGTCGTACCGGCGCTGTCGACCACGGGTGGCACGTCGGACGCTCGGTTCCTCTCGAGACTGTGTCCGGTGGTCGAGTTCGGCTTGATCAACGCGACGATGCACAAGGTCGACGAGGCCGTGGCGGTTTCGGATCTGCGGACGCTGACGGATATTTATGCGGACGTGATCGCGCGGGCGCTTAGGTAGGGCGCTGGGCGGACTGGTCAAATTCCGTCACACCGGCGAAAGTTGGGGTATCTCCGTTTGGCTGGTGACGCTCGCCATCGAGGAATATCCCAGCTTTCGCTGGGATGACGTGAGGGGTGGGTACGTTCAACGCTAGCCGAGCGATATGGGAATTTGTTTGGCCTTGGCGCAGGCCGGCAACGGATATGCGAGTATCGGGCGTCGACATCAGGGATGGGGTGCCGGTTGGAGCGGATCCGTCGAACCGACCCAACTTCGTCACCCCAGCGGAAGCTGGGGTATCCCCGTTTGGCTGGCGACGCTCGTCATCGCGAAATGTCCCAGCTTTCGCTGGGATGACGGGAGGGATGGGGCCCCCGTTGGAGCGGATCGGTCGAACCGACCCAACTTCGTCACCCCGGCGGAAACTGGGGTATCGCCGTTTGGCTGGCGACGCTCGTCATTGAGGAATATCCCAGTTTTTGCTGGGATGACGAGAGGGGTTGGTACGTTCAACGCTCGCCGAGCGATATGGGAATTTGTGTGGCTTGCCGTAGGCCGGCAACGGATACGCGAGGATCGGGCGTCGACATCGGGGATGGAGCGCCGCCTGGAGCGGATCCGTCGAACCGACCCAACTCCGTCACCCTAGCAGAAGCTGGGGTATCCCTGTTTGGCAGGCGACGCTCGTCATCGCGAAATATCCCAGCTTTCGCTGGGATGACGGGAGGCATAGGGTGCATCGGTCGAACCGACCCAACTTCGTCACCCCAGCGGAAGCTGGGGTATCCCCGTTTGGCTGGCGACGCTCG
>JAYVRZ010000209.1:0-9283 GCA_043775965.1 Sphingomonas sp. | reverse complement strand
TCGCCCGATTGCGAGATGAACAGCGCGAGGCCGCCGTCTTCCATCACCGGCGCGCGGTAGCGGAACTCGGAGGCGACATCGAGGTCGACAGGCACGCGTGCGAACTGCTCGAACCAGTATTTGGCGACCATGCCTGCATAGAAGCTCGTCCCGCAGGCGACGATCGTGACGCGCTTGATGCTCGACAGGTCGAACTCGGGGACCGGCAGCGAAACCTCGCCCTCCATCCGCTTGAGGTAGGAGCGCAGCGTCTGTGCGACGACGATCGGCTGCTCGTAGATCTCCTTGAGCATGTAATGCTTGTGGTTGCCCTTCGAGATCACTTCGCCGGTGATCCCCGAAATCGTGATCGCGCGCTCGACCGGCGCGTTGTCGCGGTCATAGACCTGCGCACCGTCGCGGGTCAGCACGACCCAGTCGCCCTCGTCGAGATACGCGATACGCTGCGTCAGCGGTGCGAGCGCGAGCGCGTCCGAGCCGAGGTACATCTCGCCCTCGCCGTGCCCGACGACCAGCGGCGAGCCGAGCCGCGCGCCGATCAGCAGGTCGGGATGCTGGCGGAACAGGATCGCGAGCGCGAACGCACCGTGCAGCCGGGGCAGCACGTCGCGCACCGCCGATACCGGGTCCATCCCCGCCTCGACCTTCTCGCTGACCAGATGCGCGACGACTTCGGTGTCGGTTTCGCTGGTGAAGGTCCGGCCGCGCGCGATCAGCTCGTCCCGCAGCGGCTTGAAGTTCTCGATGATGCCGTTGTGGACCACCGCGACTTCGCCGGTGGCGTGCGGGTGGGCGTTGTTGGTGGTCGGGCCGCCGTGCGTCGCCCAGCGGGTATGCGCGATGCCGGTCTTGCCGGGCAGCGGATGCGCCGCGAGTTCGTTCGCCAGGTTGACCAGCTTGCCCGACGCCCGCCGCCGCTCGATCGCGCCGTCGTGATCGGTCGCGATCCCAGCCGAGTCATACCCGCGATATTCGAGCCGCTTCAGCCCGTCGAGCAACCGGCCCGCGACGTCTTCGCTACTGAGAATGCCAACGATGCCACACATACGATCTTACTCCAGTAACGCGCTTATCGGGTAGCCTTGCGGGCCAACATTTTCTCACGGAAGCGCTTGGCCCAACCGGGTTTGGCGATCTGTTCCGGGCGGACCAGCGCCAGCGCGTCGGCCTCGACATCGGCGGTCACGACCGAGCCGGCTGCGACGATCGCGCCTGCACCGATGGTAACCGGAGCGACCAGCGCGGAGTTCGAGCCGATGAACGCGCCCTCGCCGACCACCGTGCGGTATTTGAAATAGCCGTCGTAGTTGCAGGTGATCGTGCCGGCGCCGATGTTCGCGCCGGCGCCGATGTCCGCGTCGCCGATATAGGTGAGGTGGCTGACCTTCGCGCCTTCGCCGATGATCGCCTTCTTCACCTCGACGAAATTGCCGACCTTGGCTTCGGCGTGCAGCTCGGCGCCGGGGCGGAGGCGGGCGAACGGGCCGACAGTGGCGCCCTTGCCGACCGATGCACCCTCGATATGGCTGAACGCGTGGATCGTCGCGCCGTCGGCGATGCGCGCGCCGGGGCCGAACACGACGTTGGGCTCGATCACCACGTCGCGTCCGACCTGCGTATCGTGTGCGAACCAGACCGTGTCGGGCGCGATCAGCGTGACGCCGTCGGCCATCGCCTGCGCACGGCGCATCACCTGCCACGCGGCTTCGACGCCGGCCAGTTCGCCGCGGCTGTTGACGCCCGCGACCTCGTCCGCGCCGGTCTCGATCACCGCCGACGAACGGCCGTCGACGCCCGCCAGCCCGACGATATCGGTGAGGTAATATTCGCCCGCCGCATTGTCGTTGCCCAGCCGGTCGAGCAGCGCGAACAGGTCGTCCGCGTGCACCGCCATCAGCCCGGAGTTGCACAGCGTCACCGCGTGCTCCGCGTCCGACGCGTCCTTATACTCGACGATCCGGTCCAGCCGGCCCTCGGCATCGGCGATCAGGCGGCCATAGGCGCCGGGATCCGCGGGGCGGAAGCCGAGCACGACGACGGCCGGCGCGTCGTCGCCGTGCAGCCGGTCGATCATCCGCTGCATCGTCGCAGTCGTCACGAGCGGCACGTCGCCGTAGAGGATCAGCACGTCGCCCGCGAACCCCGCCAGTGCACCGCGTGCCTGCGCGACCGCGTGGCCGGTGCCGAGCTGCTCCGCCTGGAGCGCGGTGGCGATGCCCAGCGGCGCGACCGCGGCCTCGACCTGTTCGCGCCCGGCACCGGTCACCACGACCGTCTTCGCCGGATCCAGCGCCGCGGCACTCGCGACCAGATGCAGCAGCATCGGCCGCCCGGCAATCGGGTGGAGCACCTTGTGCAGGTCGGACTTCATCCGCGTGCCCTTGCCCGCGGCGAGAATCACGACGGCGATCGAGTGAGCAGGCGAGTGGGCGGGCGGGTGAGCCTGAATCGGGTGGGCGTGCGTCGGCTGGTCTGGTGGATGCGTCGTCATGCGGAATTCGCTGCCACGAAAGCCTTGCCAATTCCATACCGGCGCTGGCAGGCCGCTGCGCAATGACGCATTTTTCATTCGATATCGTCGGCTTCGACCTCGACGGCACGCTGCTCGACACCAGCGGCGACCTCGCGGCGGCGGTCAATCACGCACTCGCGCTGGTCGATCGACCGGTGCTCACCGTCGAGCAGGTCAAGCCGATGATCGGCGGCGGCGCGCGGCACATGTTGAAGCAGGGCCTGACCGCGACCGGCGGCTATGACGAGGCGATGCTCGACCGTCTGCACGCCGAACTGCTCGCCTATTACGAGGCGCATATCTGCGTGCTGACCAAGCCCTATCCGGGCGCGATCGCGGCGCTGGATGCGCTGGCGGCGCGCGGCGTGACGCTGGGGATCGTCACCAACAAGATCGAGCGGTTCGCGCGGATCGTGCTGGGCGACCTCGGGCTGACCGACCGGTTCGCGTGCATCCTGGGCGGCGACACGCTGGCGGAAGCCAAGCCGTCGCCGATGCCGATCGTCGAGATGGTCAGGCAATGTGGCGGTGGCCGCGCGGCGTTCGTCGGCGATTCGATCTTCGATATCCAGGCGGCGCAGGCAGCCGGATTGCCCGCGATCGCCTGCAGCTTCGGCTTCCTCATGCAGCCGGTCGCCGAGCTTGGCGCCGAGGCGGTGATCGACGGATACGCGGAACTACTGCCGACGCTCGAACGGCTCGGCGCATGAACCGGACGGTTGCGCTGCGGTGCGCACTGGTCGCCGCGATCGTGTTCGCGGTGACGATGGCGTTGCTGCCCAAGCCGCCGGAGATGCCGATCGACCGGTTCGGCGACAAGTTCGGGCATATGCTGGCGTTCGCGACGATGGCATTGCTGGCCGCGCTGTCGTTTCCAACCGCGCGGCTGTTCCGGATCGGCGAGCGGCTGTCGTTCCTCGGCGCGATGATCGAAGTGCTGCAGTCGATCCCCGCACTGCACCGCGATTGCGACATCCACGACTGGCTTGCCGATACGCTGGCGATCACGGTCGTGTTGGTGATCGTGCGGCTGGCACGGCGCGGGCGCGGGGCTCGGCTGCCTTAGGGGTTCGGGATTGATCCGGTTACTCCGGTCTTTCCGTCACTCCGGCCCTCCCGGCCCTTCGGCCCTCCCGTCACTCCGGCCCTCCCGTCACTGCGGCCTTCCCGTCACTCCACGCCGCGCCCGTCACCCCAGCGGAAGCTGGGGTCTCCCGGTGATAGGTAACGGACTCGCCACGGGGATACCCCAGCTTTCGCTGGGGTGACGGGAGTAGGAGGCGGCGGAAGCGTGGCGGTGTCGGAAGCGTGGCGGCGGCGGAAACGCGGCGGTGATGTAAACGTGGCGGTGTCGGGAAGGCCGTGTTGCGATCGCCTACCCCTTGCGCCACTTCGTCCAGAGATGCCGGGCGAGCATCGCCGGCGGCATGCGCAGCCAGTGCGAGCGGACGTAGAAGGCGAGGCGGGTCAGCGGACGGGTCGGCCTGCCCCAGCCATCGCGCGCAGTGATCCGGCGGCGGAACCAGCGGTCCCCCGGCTGTTCATCGAACCGGAAGCGGATCGGTGACTCATGTCCCCTGACCGGCGTGCGGAACAGCTGGCCTGCCAACCGCAGCGCGCGCGCGGTCTCACGCCATAACCCATGCGCGTGAGCGGCCTCCATGACCGTCAGGTAGAAATCCGGTTCCTGGTCACCGAACTCACGGCACAGTCGATCGATGTCCCACAGGTTGCGAAGCCCGCCTGCCAGATCGCCATCCGCCAGCAGATGCGCCGCGGCATGAACGATCATGTCCTCGGGCGACAGCGTCCGCAGCCCGTTCCGAAGGTCCACGCTGCCCTCGATCAGCGCGTCAGCATCGGGCGTGATCCGCGCGGTCAGCGGCAGGATCGTGTGGTGGACGTCGATCATCCGGTCGCGCTCGCGGTGGATCAGCGGCGGCAGTTCGTGCATCCAGCGGCGGTAATAGGCGTCGTCATACGGGTCCGGCTTGACCCATTCCCACCCCGCCGCCAGCAAGGCCCCCTCGACCGCATCGATCGCGGCCCGCGGTACGAGGATGTCGAGATCGCCGATCGACCGCCCCTGCCCCGCCGACAGCCCCGCCGCGACGAACGCGGTTCCCTTCAGCAACACGACCGGGCAGCCGAGCGCGGCCAGCGCCCGCCGCGCCATTTCCGCCTCCCAGAGTGCGGCGCGACGGCCATGCTCGGCGGCATCGCGCGCATCGGCGAGGATTCGGGTCACGGCGTCCGGCATCGGCAGGCCGTCGAGGCGCGTCGCGAGCGTACCGATCAGTTGCTCGGCCCGCGCCATCGCCAGCAACGCGGTCCAGCCGCCGGCGTCGAGCCCGGTCACGCTGGCCGGATCGACGAGTGCGCGGGCGAGCAGGCGGGCGTCGCTCACGACGCGGCCCATAATGCCTCGACCTGTGCGATCGCGCTGGCCCCGTCGGGATAGTCGACCGCGACCGACGGCACGCCCGCGATCAATCCCGTCAGCGCGCGGAAGCCGGCTTCGCCGAGCGGAACGTAGTTGGTCGAGGCCTGCGTCATCCGGATGAACGCCTCGGCGGGCGGCACGGACCGCGTCTCCGCCTCGAACCCGTAGCGCGGGAACAGCAGCAACGCGGGCCGGCCGGGTACGTCCATCGCCGCGATCGCCCTTGCATCCGGGACCATGTGGCGGATGTCGCCCTTCGGCGTCGAGGGCATCAGCGGCCCCATCCGCGCGTCCGGCCACGCTGCCTCCGCCGCGGCGATCGCTTCGTTCTTCAAGCTGATAAGGCGCGGGAACGCATGGACGAGGCCGGTCCCGGGATCGAGCAGCGCGAATTCGTCGCCCATGAACCGCCAGCCCCTTGCCGCCAGCAGCGTCGCCAGCGTCGACTTCCCGGCGCCCGATTCGCCGGTCATCAACAGTACGCGCCCGTCGCGCTCGACCGCCGACGCGTGGAGCAGCAGGTAGCGGCGCGCGCCCAGCGCCATCTGCAGGTTCATCGCCATCTCGGCCGCCAGCAGGCCTTGCCGCAGCGGCAACGGCGCAGCCTCGGGCAGCATGTAATCGCCGCCGATCTCGACCGAGGGGCGCAAGACCCGCCGCCACGGACGGCGCGCGAACAGGCGCACGGTGAAATCCGGTACGCCGGCGTCGGGCTTGGGATAATCGCGGTACAGCGTCTCGAGCTGCGCGATCGGGGTGCGCCAGTCGGAGCCGATGCGGAAGCCGACCGGGCCGATCCGCACCGAGAACACGTGTCTCATGCGCGCTCGACCAGCCCGGCTTCGACCAACCCGGCTTCGACCAACTCGTCGAGCCTGGACGCCAGGGCCGCACGGTCGCCGTCTTCGAGATCGCCGTCTTCGCGATTGCCGTCCGCCAGGTCATAGTCGCGCCCGAGCCGGTCGAGCAGCGCGTCGAGCGACAGCGCGTCTTCACCGAGCGCCGCCAGGATCTGCGGCGCAGGCTCGGTCAGCAGGTGCGTGATGCCCGACGCGCGGTGGTAGACGGCGGTGAATTCGTCGAGCGGCGCGATCAGCAGGCCATTTTCGGGCGGGCCACGGTAGAGAAGTTGGGGCACGGCCTCAGCCGCGTGGCATCTGCAACGATGCGAAGCAGGTGAAGCCGCCCTGGCCGCGCTGCAACCGGCGGATATATTTGACATAGGCGCGGCTGCGATCCGAATCGGTGCCGGGCAGGTTGTTGCCGTTCGCCAGCGCGCTCTTCACTTCCTCGCCCTTGAACGCGCGCGGCGACGGCGGGAACGCGCCCTTGGTGCGCGCGGCGACGACCTTGCCGTCCGAGTCGATATAGCTGCCGGCGCGACTGGCATCGGGGATCGGGATCTCGCAGTTCATCACCGACCCGACGGTCTGCGCGAGCGCCGGGCGGATCGACACGACCGCGCCTGCACCGACGGCACCGAGCACCAGCACGCGGCGGCGCGTCGGCACGCCTTCGGTGACGCCGTCGGTGGCGCCGGTCTCCGGCATCGGGTCGTGGGGTACAGTGTCGTCGCTCATGATATCCCTGCTAAACCACAGCCCTTTCACAATCCTGAAGCACTGACAATATAGCCGCATGCATCGTATCGAACTAGGACGGTATCGAACTAGGACGGCACCGAACTAGGACGGCTGCGCGCCGCGTACACGCGCCCTGGAGATAATGATGCTTTCCGGATTTGGCCTGCGGACGTTCTGGGCGATCGTCGTGGTGGCGATCGCGGCGGTGGCGGTGTTCGCGATCACCCGCGACGCGCAAGGTGCGCTCGTCACGCTGGTCGGCGGGATCGCCGCCGCGCTGGTCGCCGCCGGGACGGGCGAGGAGGCGTTCGCGCTCGATCCCGGCGCCACCGCGAACAATTCGATCCTCGACGAAGTGCTCGACGCGATCGTCGCGCCGGTGCTGCTCGTCCAGAACGGCCGCGTGGCGCTCGCCAACCGCGCCGCGCGCACGTTGCTCGGCGCGCATATCCTGGGCGAGGACGCGCGCGTCGCGATCCGCCATCCCGCCGCCGCCGAACGGCTCGGCGCGCAGGGCGTGGTCGAGGGCGAGCCGCCGATCGACGGCGAGCGACCGATCGAACTGGTCGGACTCGGCACGCGCGACCAGCGCTGGGAAATGCGGCTGAGCGAGGCGTCGGACGGCCAGCGGATCGTCCACCTCGTCGACCAGACCGGCAACTATGCCGCCGAGCGGATGCGGATCGATTTCGTCGCCAACGCCAGCCACGAACTGCGCACGCCGCTCGCATCGATCCTCGGCTTCATCGAGACCTTGCGCGACGAGGCGGGCGAGGATGCCGATGTCCGCGCACGCTTCCTGAAGGTGATGGACGACGAGGCGCGGCGGATGCAGCGGCTGGTCGAGGACCTGATCTCGCTGAGCCGGATCGAGGCGGAGAAGTTCCGGTTGCCCGACCAGGCGGTCGATCTGGCGCAACTGGTCGAGGACACGCGCGAGGAGCTGGCCGATGCGGCGGGCGACCGCGGGCATGACCTGGTCGCGACGATCGATCCGGATCTGGCCGCGGTATCGGGCGACCGCGTCCAGCTGTCGCAGATGCTCCACAACCTTATCGGCAACGCGATGAAATATGGTCGCGCGGGCACGCCGGTCACGGTCGAGCTGAAGCGCGACCCCGCCGGGATGATCCGGCTGTCGATCCGCGACGAGGGCGACGGGATCGCGGCGGTGCATATCCCGCGGCTGACCGAGCGCTTCTATCGTGCCGATGCCGGGCGCAGCCGATCGCTCGGCGGGACGGGTCTGGGCCTCGCGATCGTCAAGCACATCGTCGAGCGCCACCGCGGACGGCTCGACATCGCCAGCCAGGTCGGCGTGGGAACGACCGTGGTCGTCACCTTGCCGCCCGCTTCGATGCCGGCAAAAGCGGGTGTCATAAAAGGGTAACGCAACTGTCACACAGGATGGCCTTTAGTCCCGCTATGGGCGGTGCATGACGGGAATTCGGGTGCAGCGGTGTGTATTTGCCTTGGGCTTGGTGGCGGCGCTTCCGGCGTGCGTCGATCAGGCGAATGGCGGCGGGGCTGGCTCGCGGGACCAGATCACGGCGGTCGGATCGTCGACGGTCTATCCGTTCACGACGATGATCGCCGAACAGCTCGTCGCCAACGACCCCGACGCGAAGGCGCCGGTGATCGAATCGACCGGGACCGGGGCCGGGATGAAGCTGTTCTGCGCGGGGATCGGCGCGGCGCATCCCGATATCGAGGACGCGTCGCGGCGGATGAAGGCGAGCGAGTACAAGACCTGCGCCGAGAACGGCGTGCGCGATATCCTGGAGATCCAGGTCGGGATCGACGGCATCGCCTTTGCCGAGGCGAAGAACGGCCCGAAGATGCAGCTGACGCCGACCGATCTCTACAAGGCGCTGGCGGCCAATCCGGACGGTAAGCCGAACACGGCCCGCGTGTGGCGCGACGTGAACCCGGCGCTGCCCGCGGTGCCGATCCAGGTTTACGGGCCGCCTGCGACGAGCGGGACGCGCGATGCGCTCGCCGAGTTGATTTTGACCAAGGGGTGCGAGGCTAGCGATCCCTCGGCCAAGGCGCTCGCGAAGGCCGATCCGGATGCGCACAAGGCCTTGTGTACGCGGGTGCGTGAGGACGGGGTGTATGTCGATGCGGGCGAGAACGACAATCTGATCGTCCAGAAACTTCAGTCGAACCCGAACGCGATCGGGGTGTTCGGGTACAGCTATCTGGAGGAGAACAAGGACGACGTGAACGGGGTGTCGATCTCGGGCGTCGCGCCGACCTATGCGTCGATCGCGGACAATGCGTATCCGGGGTCCCGGCCGCTGTATATCTATGTGAAGAAGGCGCATCTTACCGCGATCCCGGGGTTGCGGAATTTGTTGAAGCTGTATGCGGCGAACTGGGGTGTGAGCGGGCCGCTGGTGAAACGGGGGCTGATTGCGGCGCCGGCGGCGATCCAGGCGCGGTCGGCGGCGATTATCGCGAATGAGACTGTGCTGGATCCGGCGGTTTTGTCGTGATGGGCGGATTTGTGGTAATGTTCAGCCCACGCGATCGCGCGCGCTTTCTAGTTCCCTCGCGAACGCGGGGGCCCAGGAGCCAAGCAGGCTTTCCGAACTTAGATGGGCCCCCGCGTCCGCGGGGGAACGGGTGTTTTGCGGGGACGTCGTTACACCAAAACGCAACCACCGCGGCGCGCGCCACCACCCCGGCGGAGGCCGGGGCCCAGTTGGGCAACGTTGCATTGGCTAGCGCTGAGCGCCGTTA
>JAYVRZ010000208.1:0-7030 GCA_043775965.1 Sphingomonas sp. | reverse complement strand
AACACCAGCCGCCACGCCATGATGACGTTGCGCTGCCGCGGGCTCGACGTGAGTTCGCCGGCGATCGCGAGATACGGCACCGAGAAGGACGCGAACACCATCATGTAGACGCTGAACACGCCAGCGACATAGGCGACGCGCAACGTCGTCGATCCCGCCGGCACGTGGAACAGCAACAGCATCGCAACCGGTGCGCCGACCGCGCCGCCCAGCAACCAGTAGCGGCGATGAATCCGCCGCTGCCAGCGATCGGACAGGACGCCGACCAGCATGTCGGATCCCACTCCCCAGATCAGCTTGGGCACGAAGATCGCCGTCCCGGCTATGGCGGGGGCGATGCCGAGCACCGTCGTCATGAAGAACAGCAGTAGCAAGGACGGTACGTCGCGGAAGACCTGCCCCGCGATCTGGCCGACGCCATAGCCGAGTTGCGCGCCAAGCCCGAGTGTTCCCACCGGAGCCGATACCGTCGCTGTCGTGCTTGCCATGAAACCCCCGATTATATGCAGAGCAGCAGTGACGCGGCACGACCGGGCTTGCCGCTATGGCGGTGCCGCCTATGACCGCCAGCCGGACAGGCTGCGGGGCGGATCGGGCACGGCCGCGGCCGCCAGCTACGCCCCGCACAGCGCGGGCAACTCGCGCTTCAGGACGTCCAACGCACCGGGATCGGACCGCTCGACGACCGTGCGCGTCGTGCCCGAAAGCACCGCGCACATCATCTGGGCGACGGAATCGAGATTGTCGAAGGTCGCGTCGTTCGCGCTGGCGCTGGCAAGCAGTTGCATGACTGCCGACCGCACACGCTCGAACACGTCGGTTAGCAGCGCCTCGGTATCGAGGTCGGCCGCGAACAGAAAGATCGCGCGTGATGCGCGAGCTCCACGGCGTTCGTCAGCAGTGCGAGATGGCGCTGGAGCACGGCGAAGAACAGCGCCTGCCTGTGCGGGAAATATTGGTACATCGTGCGGACCGAGACGCCGGCGCGTTTCCGATGATCGAGGCGTCGGGCATGGGAATCGATTAGGGCGATTATGGCGTGAAGGCCGGGATGCGCCTGCAGATCCTCAATACGAACAAGGGAGCGCTCGCGCCGATGCGGTGGTAGCGCGCCGCTTCGGCTGCAGCAGCGCGCGATATCGGCCAGGGAAGCGGGGCGCGGAGATACCGCGCCCCGTTGCTTTTAGAAGCGGTATCGCATGACACCGCCGAAGGTACGAAGCTCGCGCAGGCCCACCGCGATCGCCGAGTTGGTGCTCGTGTATGCGAAGGTCGGCGTGAACAGGAACTGGTCCGCGATTGACGTGTAGGTCTTGCCGTTGAGAACGTTGTTCACGAACAGATCGAACGACGCGGGGCCCTGCGTAACGCCGACCCGAAGGTTGACGTTGTGGTAGTCCTTCGTGCGCGTGATGTTTGCCGCATTGGCCCAAACACCGGACTTGTAGGCATAGTCCGCCCGCGCAAACCAGCTGGCCTTATCCAGGCCGACGATGTTGCCGCCGACCTGGACACCCGCAGACGCAGACCATTTCGACGTATTCGGCATTTCCTTGCCGCTGAAGTCGAAGATCCCGGTCAGCTTGCTGACCGTCGGCGAGACATAGCTCTGGATGTCCGAATCGTTCATCGAGCCGGCGGCGTTGATCGTGACCAGGTCCGACACGGAATAGCTGCCGTCGAACTCGATCCCCTTCATGTTCACGCTGCCGGTATTCGCCGTGCCCTGAACGAGCTGCGGAAGGCCCGTACCCGGATCGATCACAGCGAGCGCGATCGTGTTGATCTGGTTGCGCCACTGCGCGAAATACGCGTCGAGCGAGTAGCGCAGCCGACCCTCGAGCAGCTTGCCTTTGATGCCGATCTCGTAGTTGGTGACCTTTTCCGGCTCCACCACGATGTTGATGCCGGCGGCTTGTGCCAGGGCAACCGTCGCAGGCGGGGATGTCAGGAAGCTCGTGTTGAACTGGCCCGGGTTCACACCCTTCGACCACGATGCATAGACCATCGTGTTACGGTCAAAATCGAACTGCGCGATGATCCGCGGAAGGAAGTTCTTGTACGTTGCCTCGACGGGCGTCGGCACGGTAGCAGCGGACAGCTTGTCGATCTGATATCGCCCCTCGGCATTCAGCGTCAGCTTGTCGAAGAGCTTGTACGACAGCGCGAAGAACCCGCCGAACGTCCTCGATCGCGTCTTTGCCGCTATCGACGTCAGCGCGACGGTGGGCGTCAGGTTGCCGGTACCGCCGCCCAGATCGCTGGTCACCCAGTTGTTCAGATAGCTACCGCCGATCGTTGCCTTGAACGGTCCGTTCTTGTCATAGGCCAGACGGACTTCCTGCGAGAAATCGTCGTTCTTGCGCTCGATCAGGAACGGATATGTCCAGTAGGTCGCGGCTCCCGCGGCGATCGCCGAAGCGGAGTTCGCCACGCCGTACGACCCATAGCCGTCGAGGTCGGACAACACGCTGTAGAATTCGGAATTCCGCGCCGTGATCGACGAGAGCGTAAGACCCGTCTCCGCAATTTCATAGTCGGCCGTCAGGTGATAATGGTGATAGCGTCGTAGCAGGCCATAGCCCTGCACGCCGTCACTGCCGTTGATGCGACCGGTGCTGGTATTGAGGAAGTTGCGCACGTTCTGATCGACCAGCGTGTTTTGCGACGGCGCATATTGCGAGAGGCCAGGTGCCGCGCCGCAGATATACGGGTTGCTGACCGCAGTGACGCCGGTCGCGCCGACCGTGCCGGAGCTCAGTCCCTGCAGCGTGCAGTTCGACTGGTTCGCCACCACCGTGTTTCCGGCGGCGTCCTTCAGGCCGACCGCCGAGATCAACCCTTGCGCGGAAGGACCGTCATCGTCCTGCGAATACAGCGCGAACGCCTTGATCGTCAGCCCGCTGAACGGCTTGGCGACCAGCAGACCGGTATAGCTCTTGCTCGCCTGGTCGCCCAGCGTGTCGCCGGTCAGCTGGTTGCGGTACGTACCGTCCTTCGCGGACTTGTCGCCGGTGACGCGAAAGGTCAGCGCGTCGCCGAAGATCGGGCCTTCGACGTCGCCATGCAGGCGGTAGGTCTTGCGTGAACCGCCGGTGATGCCGAACGACCCGGCCCAATCGTCGGTCGGCAGCTTGTTGACGACATTGACCGCGCCGGCAAACGTGTTGCGGCCGAAATAGGCGCTCTGCGGGCCCTTGAGCACCTCGATCCGCGCCGGATCCGTGATGCTGCTGAACGCGGTCGGGGACGACACCGGCGCGCCGTCGATGAAGGTCGAGGTCGTGGTGGACAGCGAGGTGGACGGCGTGAAACCGCGGATGATGATCTGCTGGAACGAGCGATCGGCGCGGCCGGAGCTGTTGTTGTTGATGTTCATGCCGGGGGTGTTCGCGGCGAGATCCGACACCGAGGTGATGCCGCGCTTGGCGATATCTTCGCTAGTGACGACCGACACTGCGACCGGCGTCTTCAGCACGCTTTCCGACCGCTTGCGCGCGGTGACGAGGACGTCTCCCGACGCGTTCTGGGTAGCGTCCGACGCGACGTCGCCGGCCGCGACCGGTGCCTCCTGTGCGCTGGCAGGTGCCGCAACCATCGCCATCATCACGACCGCCAGTAGCGACGAGGACTTCATGATACTACAATAGGTGGAATTCATCGTCATACCCCTTTAAATTACAGCTCAAGCGATATCCGTGCCTCCGCGCACAACTATCCGATTTTAGATTTTCCCGTATTATCTGGTAAGTGATTTTGATATCACAGAGCTAGTCGGCATATATTACCGTACCATCTTTATTTTTAACCGGATTTATACTGGGTGACTGTAGATCGTGTTTTACAAACTGATCTTTTTACCGCCTCTTAGCGAGGCTCTCATGGTTTTAAGTCGTAATCAAATTACTTATTAGTTCGGTATCATAATTTTTGATTATAGCTTTCCTAGAATTGTGGGCCGGTTTAGCAATTGATCTTCGGCGCTACCTCAGATTTGCTATATTTTCACGGCGGCATCATTGCACCAGTGCCAGCGGCGACGGCTGCAGGGCCCGCAGTCTTTCCGCAAACGCCGCCACGAGCGGCTTGACTGGCGACCCGGCACGATAGAGCAGCCCGGCCTGGCGCAGGGTCGGCGCATCGGGCGCGGGGAGTATCCTGGCCTGCGTACCCTCCATGAATGCTTTGGGCAGGAAACCGATCGCGCCGCCGCGCAGCACCATCGAGCGCAACAGCGCGGCGGAATTCATCCGGATCACGTTGGCAGGCAGCCCCTCGTTGCCAGCCGCGAAATACTGGCTTGCCAACGCGATCGCGCAGGCGCTGTCGAGCGTCGCCCATCGCCACCGCGTCAACTCATGTTTCGAGATGTGCTTTTGTGCGTGGAGTGGATGCGACGGGGCGGCGTAGATGAAAAATCGCGACGACCGTATGCGCTCGTACGTGAGGCCCTCGTGCATCGTCGCTTCCGGTATCGTCGTGAACACGACATCGACTTTCCCCTCCATGAGCAAGGAAACCGCCTTCTCGACACTGCTCTCGATAAGGGTGATCGAGACCTGCGCATGCGCGGTATTGAAGTCGTTTACCGCGCGGTCGAATAACGAGCAGGCTTGTAACGGGCACACCGCGATCGTGATTTCGTCGACGATCCCGCTGGCCGTAAGTCGCACCCGTTCAAGCGCGCGTTCGTTTTCGGTGAGGATATATTTGGCATGCGCAAATAACGTCCTGCCCGCGGCGGTGAGGACGACACCGCTCGACTGCCGATCCAGCAACTGCGCCGAGACTTCTTCCTCCAGGGTCTTGATGCTGCGGGTCAGGGCTGGCTGCGTCAGGCACAGTTTGTCTGCCGCACGGGAAAAGGAGCCGAATTCCGCGACGGCGATGAAATGGCGCAGGTGACGCAGGTCCATCGCGAGTCCTAAAAAAGCCTTTGACGCCCTGTCGTCGCTTCGGCGGGCATCGATAGAAAGGGAATGCTTGCCGTTTGACCGCAGGGCGACAAATCAGGCCTGGTCGACGACGATCAAATCGCGCGACGTGGCGGCAATGTGCGCGTCGCATCGCCCGGTCACTTGCGCTCCAGCGTCCCGTTACTCGGCGCATCGCTGCGGTTCGAACTGGTCCGGCATCGCCCAGCGGATGCCGAGGGGCATGATCGACACCTGAAGGGCGGCAGCCGCGAACAGGGCGACAGCGACGCCGTGATGCTGCGCGACGATGCCGAAAACGCTGCTGCCGAGCGCTATTCCCGCAAATGTCGCCATCTGGTAGAGTGCAAGACTACGCGCCAGCACCGCGCGCGGGGCGGACATCTGGACGACGACGTTGAACGTCGACAGTGCCAGCACCGTACCGGCGCCCGCAGCCACCAGAGCGGTCGCAGTCACCACAAACCCCGCTTCCGCGCCGATGCCGATCGCGCCGCCCGCGACCGCCAACGACGCAATCCGCACGATCCGCTCGCTCGAAAGCGCTCGGCGCAGGCGGCGATTGGCGAACGAGCCGAGGATCGATCCCACTCCGAACAGTCCCAGCAGCGTGCCATAGACGGACGCACCGCCACCAACGAGATCGCGCGCGACGAGCGGCATCAATGCGAGGACTGCGCTGGACATCGTCCCGAAGACGCCGGCGCGGACCATCGCCACGCGCAACGGCGGCGAGGCGATCGCGTGACGTACACCACCAAGCATCGACGCAACGATCGCTTGGCGGACCGGCGCATCGCCCACGCCGGATCGCCATCGCAGCAGGACGACGATCAGGCCGAGATAGCTGATCGCGTTGACTAGGAACGCCGCCGACGCACCGGCTACCGCGACGACGAGCCCGCCGATCGCGGGGCTGACCGTGCGCGAGAGGTTGAAGCCCAGGCCGTTGGCGACGATCGCGGCGGGAACGACGGGCCGCGGCACGAGGTCGCCGACAGAGGCCTGCCATGCGGGCGCGTGGAACGCAGAGCCGCAACCGATCAGGAAGGTACCGCCCAGCACCAGCGCCGGGGTTAGCAGGTCCCGCGTCGCCAGGATCGCCAACCCGGCGGCGACCAGCAGCATGAAGACCTGGGCAACGATCATGACGTGGCGGCGATCGTGACCGTCCGCCACCGCACCTGCGAACAGCGAGAAGAGCACGATGGGCAGCGTCGCCGCGGTCTGTACCAGCGCTACGAGCTTCGCGCTGTGGGCCAGCGACAGCATCATCCAGGACGCGCCGACCGATTGGATCAGCCCACCGGCATGCGACGCGGTGCTCGCCGCCCACACCGCGCGAAAGAGAGGAAAGGCGAACGGCGAGGTCGCCGCAGCCCTGTCGATCACGGGTCTACCCACCGGCTTCGCCCTCTCGTAGAGGCCCGCACACGGCCGAGACGGAGCCGCGTGCGGTAGCGATCAGAATTTGAACTTCATCTGCAAACCATAGGTACGCAGGTCCGGCAGTCCGACGATCAGGGCGGAATTGTAGGTGCTGTACCTGAAGTTGTTGGTAAAGACGGTTGCGTCGGCGATCGTCGTATACGCGCGGTTGTTCGTCACGTTGTTGACGAACGCCTCAAGCGAGACACCGTTCTGGCTTGCGCCGACCCGCAGGTTGACGGTGTGACTATCCTCAGTCTTGACGATGTTGGCGGCGTCGGCCCACATCCCCGACTTGTAGGAATAATCGACGCGACCGAACCACGACGCTCCGTCCAGTCCACGTATGTCGTTGGTGTATTGCCCGCCGACGGTCGCTGCATATTTCGAAGTGTTCGGGTTCTCGTTGCCACTGAAATCGCTGACACCGGAATAGGCGGTCACCGTCGCGTTCTGATATTTCTTGATGTCGCTGTCGGTCAGCGCGGCCGAGAAATTGAGTGCGAAGGCTCGGGTGGCGTTGAACGTGCCGTCCAGTTCGATACCGCTCATGTCGACGGCGCCGGTGTTGGCCGAGCCGCGAATGATCTGCGTGGTGTTGGTCGTCGCGTCCACCACGTTCATCGTGATCGCGTTGATCTGGTTACGCCACGGCGCGAAATAGCCGT
>JAYVRZ010000207.1:0-5071 GCA_043775965.1 Sphingomonas sp. | reverse complement strand
CCGCGAGAATGGCGGGATCATGGACCGGCAGCAGGTGCGGATGGGCGCGCGAACGCCGATGCCAGTGTCGCCGGTCTTCGCGACTCTCGATGCGGCATTGGCTGATCCCGGTCATGCTACGCGTCATGGCGCGATCCGGGACTATGCCAACCGTACGCGGCTGAGCTACGCTCGCAGCCTGCTCTACAACGGGCAAGCGGCGGCGGCGCGCGCGTTGCTTGCGGGCGTCGGGCATTCGAGTGCGAGACGAGCAGCACTTACCGCGCTGTCGATGTTTCCTGGCGGGCTGCTTCGTCGTATGGCGCGGGTATATTCGGCGATCAAGCGGATGCGCTAGCGGGCGACCTGCCATATTCGCTGTCCCAACCGCTTCCGTCGACCGATCAACACCGATCCGGTGCGGCTGAAATGACCTGCGTCGCGGTAGAGCGGTGTGCCGTCCAGTTCGGTGGCGCATACGCCCTTTCGGCAGAGGGCAGCGGCAAGGTTTATGACCGGCGTGCCCGTCGCGGCAAATCGCGCGAGCAACCGATCCGCCCATGCCGCCTGCGAATGCATGCTGGCCGCGCTGATCGCGCACCGCTTGGTCGACGTTATCAGCGGCAGGTGGGCATTCGTGCGCTCCCAGCACTGGCCGACATCGAAACTGGCCTGCGCGGGACCGGCAACGATGACGACGCGCTTGCCCATCGCCCGGATCGCCGCGCTGGTCCGTTGCTGCGCCATCGCAAGTGCCGTTGGATCGGGCGTTGCGATCGCCTCGACGCTGTCTGCGGAGACATGCAGCGCGCGCGTCCCGGGCAGTCCGTAACGAAGATACCGGCCGGAAAGCACTACGACTTCGATGCTGGGCATGCGCGCGATATAGGTCAGGACGCTCGCGTTGAAGGCGACGCAGCGCCGCGCGATCGCCAGCGGCGCGTCCAGGTCGATCGGGGCAAAGCCGACGATCGGCGGGCATCCGCCTTCGCTGGCCTGTGCGATCGGGAGCCCGGCAGTCGCGACGATGGCCGGGACCAGATGCTGCGAAAAGCTATCCCCCCAGACCAGTATCTGCGGTGACGAGGACTGCGCACAACGGCCGTCGAACGCCGCCGTATCTGCGTCGCAGCCCGGCAGTTCGAGACCGAGCACGCCTGCGACATCCGGTCCGGTTCCGGCGTCGCGCTTGGCTTGCAACACCCCCGCGCCGATCGCCGCGAGCAGCAGTGATGTTGCCAGAAACGCAATCCAGGTGAAGACCGGGCGACCGCGTTCGCGGCGTAACGGCGTCTCGACGCAGCGGAACAGGATCTCGCCGCTGATGACCGTTAGCGCGATCAGCCCCAGCGATGTCATCACCGACAGCGGTGCGCCGAGATGCACCGTGTTGGCGAACGCGAACAGCGGCCAGTGCACCAGATACAGCGCATAGGACCGATCGCCGATCGCCATTGCCGGCCGCCAGTGATTCGCGACCATGCTCGGCGGTGGCGCGGCGACGATCACAGCGGTCGCGAGACAGGCGGGCAATGCCAGCCAATAGGCCTGCGCGGAGGACGGCACGAACGGCATCACGCCGACGACGAACGCGGAGAGCGGGCGGAGCCGGGCAAGCACCGTCGTTGCCGCTCGAGGCAGGTTTAGCCCCGCCGCCGCCACGCCGAGCCCGATTTCCCATGCGCGCGTCGGCAGCAGATAGAATGCTGCACCAGGCGACTGCGCGTAGAGTGTCAGATACGCGGCTAGGCTGGCCGCGGTCGCCATGCCGATCGCCGGCATCCACCAGCGCCTGGGACAGCTGAGCAGCAGGACGGGAAAGACGAGGTAGAATTGCTCTTCCACCGCCAGCGACCAGACGTGCAGCAGCGGTTCGCCTTGCGCGCCGTCGTTGAAATAATTGATCTGCCGCCACAGCACGATATTCGTCGAGAAACTCAACGCACCGAGCAATTGCGGCCAGAACCGCTCGTACGCGCTCGCCGTCAGCAACATCGCTGCGGCCGCGATGGTCGCGGCGAGCGTGACGAACGCGGCCGGGGCAAGCCTTCGCACTCGCCGCCGATAGAAAGCGCCAAACGCGAACCGTTGGGCGGCCTGGTCTCGCAGGACGATGCCGCCGATCAAATATCCCGACACGACGAAGAAGATGTCGACCCCGAGATAGCCCGACGGTGCGATCTCGAACCCGGTGTCGAACCCGGCATGGAACAGAATGACCGCGCAGACCGCGTAGCCGCGCAGGATCTGGATATCGCCACGCCAGTGCTTGGCGCCGGGCCCGGGGACGCACTCGGCTGTCGCTGCTGTCAACCGCCCGGTCGCCAGTCGGTGACGATATGGTCATAGGATCCGGTAGCGACTATCCGGCCTTCGTCGAGGCGAACGATCATGTCGCAGAGCCGCAACGTCGACACGCGGTGCGCGATCGAGACGACGGTCAGGTCGCGCGACAGGCGGGCGATCGCGGCCATCACCGAATCCTCGGTTTCGTCGTCGAGTGCGCTGGTCGCCTCGTCCAGGACCAGGATCGAGGCGCGTTTGTAGAGCGCACGGGCGATGCCGATCCGCTGGCGCTGTCCGCCCGACAGGCGCACGCCGCGTTCGCCGACCATGGTCTCGTACCCGTGCGGCAAGCCCTGGATGAAGCCGTGCAGGTCTGCGCCGCGCGCGGCTTCGCGGATCAGCGCGTGGTCGATCGTTGCTGAGTCGCGCCCGAACGCGATGTTGGCGCCGATACTGGTATCCGCCAGGAAGATCGCCTGAGGGACGTGCGCGATCTGCGCCTGCCACGAGGGTTTGGCGGGGAAATCGAGGATGCGGCCATCGATCCGGATCACGCCCTCGGTCGGATCGAGCAGGCCCATGACGAGATCGGCGAGCGTGCTCTTGCCGCTACCCGATTTCCCGACCAGCCCGATCCGCATGCCCTTGGGGATGGTCAGCGAGACGGCCTCGAGCGCCGGGCGGCCACCGGTCGGGTAGACATAGCGGACATGGTCGATCTCGAGCGCGACCGCGAACACCGGCAGCGGCACGCGTGCGGGGATCGGTGGCTCGGGCATGTCGAGCAGCGCGGCGACGTCGGTCAGCGCGGCACGGTTGCCGTGGATCTGCGACCAGCTGAAATAGACCTGCTGTACGAGTGGCAACAGGCGTTGCGCGCCAAGTGCGAGCGCCCCCAGCATCGGCAACGCGGCGACGACTCCGCCCGGCCGGCTGCCGACATACAGCGCGAGCACTGCGATCAGGACGATCCCGCCGGCCTCGACCAGATAGCGTGGCGCGGCACCGATGAACTGATTGGCGGCCTGGGCATGGCGGAACTGGCTGTCGAGGCGCTCGAACTTGGCGACGAAGATCGCCTGCGTCCGGTCGAGTAGCACGTCGCGGATGCCGCCCAGCCCCTCCTGCAACGTCTGCACGCGCGCCTGGAGCGACGAGGCTATTATGTCGGCGTTGCGATACAGCCGCTGCCGCGTCGCCAGGCTGACCAGCGCGTAGAGCGCGACGAAGCTCAAAGCGGCGACCAGCGAGGTACCCGGATCGACTGCGATCAATGCGGCGAGGATGAAGACCGCGACCACCGCCGCCGTCGTGCCCGCCATCGCCGGGAGCAGGACGTTACCGAGCACGTGCTGAACCTTGTCGATCCCGGCGATCGTTCGGCTTGAATTGCGCATGACGTGGAAGCTGTACGGCTGGTGCAGCGTGCGGCTGTAGATGTGCGTTGCGAAGTCATGCGCGACCGCGAACACCAGGTTCTGGCTCGACCAGATCAGCACGAGACGCAAGATCGCGGACAGAACCGCGACCAGGATCAGCAGCGCTGCCGACACTGCCAGCGTGCTCAGCCCGACCAGGTCCCCGAGCATCGACACGATCTTCACAATCCCGGCGTAGCGATCGCCCGCACCGCCGGTGACCAGCGCGAGAAACGGCAGCACCGCGCCGATCGTGGCGAGTTCGGCGAACGCGCCCGCGATCATCAATGCGATCGTACCCGCGAGCTGTCGGCGGCGCGGCGGCGAGAGATGGCGGTAGATGCGACGGGCGGCAGGCCATGCGTTCTGCGTTGGCTCGGTACCGGCCATTGGCTAGCGGGGATCGAGTCGGATGGCGGTGATTCGGCCCCGCGCGGTGCCCGGCTGCGCGCCTGGTTCGCCGACGAGTTGGATCCGTAGCGCTGCACATCCCTGGGGGACGACGACGGCGCCGGCCTGCGCGGTGGTCGACGATGTCGTCGCCAGCGCGATCTGCGCGAGTATCGTATCGTCGTTGGCGCAGCGGACCCTTGCGAACAGGCGGGGATCGCCAGGCGGGCCGATCGCGCGCGTCCGCAGCGACAGGGTGTAGGCCCCCGGTTTGAGCAATATATATTGTTCGGCGATGGTAGCCCGCGCGGCGCCATGAAAGACCATGTCGAGTGCGGTTCGCTCGGGTTCGCTCGATGGCGCGCTCGAAGTCGCGGGTGGCGTCGCGATCAGCGTTGCCGTGCCGCCGTCGCTCGCTTGCAAGTTCCAGTTGAAGGGCGGGGCGCCCGGCAGCCCGGCGAAATCGGGATCGTATATCGTCGTTCCCGGCAGTGGTGGCGATTTCAGCGTCGCGCGCCAGACGGCGTAGGCGAGCGCGAACCGGCCGTGGTCGACCGCCGCATATAGCACCGCACGTTGCTCGAGCGCGTTCGCACCGGCGCGACGCGACGGCGGCAGCGCCAGCAACAGGCGCGCCAGCATTGCCGGGTCTGTTCCGGTACTCGCCTGGGTTTGGAAGAACGCGGTCCGCCAGTCTGGATCGGTCGCGAGGACCGCGCGGACGGCGGGCGCGGCGGCAGGCAAGGCGAGGAGGCCTGCGACCAAGGCCAGGATCGGCGCCTGCGTGCCCTCGCGCAGACGCAGGGCCGGGCCAACCTGCGCCAGTCCAGCGGGGTAATCGCCGGTCCGGATCGCATGGTCCAACATCCAGTAGCGCGCGATGTCGTTGCGGGGATTGCGCGCGACCGCAGCACACATCAGCGCCCCTGCCCGAGCCAGGTCGCCGTCGGCACTTGCCGCGAGCGCGGTCAGCACGAGGGGGGCGTCGGAAGCGGGGG
>JAYVRZ010000206.1:0-4351 GCA_043775965.1 Sphingomonas sp. | reverse complement strand
GTATCCACGGAACGGGCGGAGGCCGTTCAGATCATGCAGGCGATATTTACGCGAGCGGCGCTTATTCGAACGGCTCTTCGCCCTGCAGCTTCGTGCGATGCATCATGCGGCCGCAGGTCGCGTCGTAAGGCTCGGCGCGGTGCATCGTGCCGGTGTTGTCCCAGATCACGAGATCGCCCGTGCTCCACTCGTGGCTGTGGGTGAACTCGTCGCCGGTTGCCCATTCGCGCAGGCCATGGAGTGTACGCTGGCTCTCCTTGGGGGACATGCCGACGACGTTGATCGCGGTGTTGCCGAGGACGAGCGACTTGCGACCCGACTGGTGCGTCCACACCAGCGGCAGTTCCTGTTCGCCGATGCCCTGCATGATATCGAGCATCTTCATGCTCGGCTCGGGGCTGTAATAGAACAGCGAGGCCCAGGCGCCGTGATTGACGCGAAGATCGGCGATTTCCGCCTTGCGCTCCTCGGACAGCGCCTCGTAGGCGGCATAGGTGTTCGCGAAGCCGGTGTTGCCGGTGCCCTTCGGCGAAGGCTTCTTGCACGACAGCAGCGAGGCGAGGATCGGCACCTTGTTCATCGTACCGTCGATATGCCAGTAGAGCGAGCCGCGCAGGAACGCCGCGCTCTGCGGATTTTCCTTCTCGTCGAGCGTGATCTTGTGGATCACTTCCTCTTCGCCGTCGCGGACTTCCGACGCGAACGTCCCCATCGTCTTGGTGAAGGCGATCTGTTCCTGGTCGGTGAAGTTGATCTGCGGGAAGATGAGGATGCCACGCTCCTGCAGCAGTTCCTTCAACTCGGGCCCTAGCTGGCCGTCGAGAAGCTCTTCCTTCGTGTTCAGGATGCGCGTGCCGATCGACGGCTTGATCTCTTCGCTGACGATGGTCAGCGGTCGGTCCAGTGCAGCAGTGGCCATGTCGGTTCCTCTCCAAAAGATATTGCTGAACACGTGTTCAGCACTTTTAATCGATCGCGTCAAGCTTTGCGGGCAGCAGTCGGTCTATCCAGGCTTCGACGAACGCGCGCGCGTCGGCGTGACCGGACGTGATGCCCAGTTCGCTTTCCATCGCCAGTGCACGGCCGATGCCCGCAAGCACGAAGCTGAATCCCATCGGCGTCGCGCCATCGGTTCCGAGTCGTTCGCCGAGCAGCCGTTCGATCATCGCGGCCTGGCGCCTGCGCATCGCGTCGCTGTGCGCCACGATCTCCGCACCGATTGCCTTGCGGTGATTGGCCAGCGCGACGAATTCGAGCGCGAGCGCATTGCGGCTGGTGTCGGAAAAGAACCGCCACAGCGTGCGGAGCGGATCTTCGCTGGTCAGCGCGCGCTCGATCATCGCGTCGCTCTGCGCTGCGCCGCGCTTGAACACAGCGAGGAAGACGTCGTCGGTGGTCGGGAAATAATAATGGACGAGCGAGGGTTTCAGCCCGGCCTGAGTCGCGATCCGCCGGCTGCTCGCGGCGGCATAACCCTCGTCGCGGATCACCTGTTCGGCGGCGTCCAGGATCAGGGCATAGGTTTCGGAGGTGTCGGGGCCGATCCGGCGTTTGGTGGTCATCGCCCGAGCATACGGGGCAACCACAGGCGTGCAAACCGGCTCGGCGCGCACCGGCTCGACCCGTAGTGCTCGCGCAAGACCGGTCTGCGGCATGACGTCAGTGCGAACCCATGTAGCGGCCGCCATTGGTGCTGATCGTCTGCCCGGTGATGTAGCTCGCTTCTTCGGAGGCGAGATAGGCGCAGGCGGCGGCAATATCCTCGGGCTGCCCGATCCGCTTCATCGGCAGCGTCTTGGCGAACGCGTCGGCGTCGATCGGCGCGGCGCGGAGCATCGGCGTGTCGATGAACCCCGGCGGCACCATGTTGACGGTGATGCCGCTCGCCGCGAACTCGAGCGCGAGTGCCTTGGTCATGCCCATCAGACCGCCCTTCGATGCGACGTAATGGCCTTGCGCAGGCGATCCGGTCTGCACGGACGAGGACGTGATGTTGATGATCCGGCCCCAGCCGCCGGCCAGCATGTCCGGCACGACTTCCTTCATCAGCAGATAGGGGCCGCGCAGGTTGATGCGGATGACCTTGTCGAACAGGTCGTCGTCGATATCGAGAAACGGCGTGAAGGGCGCGATCCCGGCGTTGTTGACCAGAATCGCGATCGGACCCAGTTCGGCGCGGGTGCGGTCGGCGGCGGCCTTGATCGCCGCCTTGTCCGAACAGTCCGCGTCTATGGCGATCGCCGTACCGCCAGCGTCCTCGACCATCTTCGCGGTATCGGCGGCACCAGCGGCGTTGATGTCCCAGATCGCGACCTTCGCCGTGTCTTCGGCGAGCCGGATGGCAATGGCACGACCGATGCCGGAGCCAGCGCCCGTCACCACCGCGACCTTGCCGTTAAGGGACCTCGTCATCGCAATTCCTCTCCGCGGTCGTTCTGGACTCTGGTGGCGACAGAGCACGGTGGCACGGGACGAAGCAAGCGCCGGCCGGGCTCATCGCCCCGGCGAAATCCCGCCGATGCTATGAGGGCTCGACCCAGCTCGTCCGGAGCGCGCGGTCGGACATGTATTTGGTCGTCGTCCAGCCGCCGTCGACGACGATCGTCTGGCCGTTGATGAACCCCGCGCCAGGCGAGCACAGGAAGGCGATCGTGCTGGCAATGTCCGATACCTCGCCAAGGCGCGGGAACGGGGTCGTCTCGACATTGACGCGCTTGAACATCTCGTCCTCGAACCGGTGCCGTACCATGTCGGTCATCGTCACGCCCGGTGCGACGCAGTTGGAACGGATGCCGCGCGGTCCGTATTCGCACGCCATATGCTCGGTCAGCGAAGCCAGGCCGCCCTTCGCCGCCGAGTACGCGCCGCCGCGGCGTCCGCCGATCACCGCATAGGTCGACGTGACGTTAACGATGCCGCAGCCGTCGCCCATATGCCCGATCGCCTCGCGGCAGAGCCGGAAGGGCGCGCGCAGCATCACGTCGAGGAACGCGTCGAGCGTCGCATCGTCGGTTTCGTGCAGCGGTTTGGGGCTACCCGCGCCGGCATTGTTGATCAGGAAGTCGAGCCGCCCGAAGCGTTCGATCGCGAGGTCGACGATCCGCTGCGGCGCGTCGTCGGCGGTGACGTCTACGGACAAGGTGGCGAGCCGGTCGGGGTCGGCGATGGTCGCCTCCAGCGTCGCGAGCTTGGCAGGATCGCGGCCTACGCCGACGATCGCCATGCCGGCGTCGTACAGCATCTTCGCGGTGCCGAGCCCGATCCCGCTTCCCGCGCCGGTGACGATCGCTACCTTCATTGACGGTCCCTTACAGTAATGAGCCTCAGACGATGCTGCCCAGGATCCGGGCGGCATCGGGCCATGACTTGTCAATCCAGCGGGAGGATTCATCGCGGGGCCGGATTGTCGGCAACATGCCGGTGCAGCGGTTTCTGGCGTTTCCACCGCATGATATCCGACCTCGTGCCGATCGATACCGAGGGATTATCGCATGACTGAACTGAGATTCGACGAGCGTGTCGTCGTCATCACCGGCGGCGGGCGCGGGCTTGGGCGTGCCTATGCCGAGCTGCTCGCCGGGCAGGGGGCAAGGGTCGTCGTCAACGATCTCGGCGTCAGCATGGCGGGCGACGGCACGCGCGAGGACCCGGCGGGCGATGTCGTCGCGGCGATCGAGGCAGCCGGCGGCCAGGCGGTCGCCAACCGCGATACGGTCGCGACCTCGGCCGGCGGCAAGGCGATCGTCGAACAGGCGCTGGACACCTACGGGCGGGTCGACATCCTGATCCACAACGCTGGCAATGTCCGCCGCGCGCCGCTTGCGGAGATGACCGAGGACATCTTCCGGTCGGTGCTCGACGTCCATCTGGTCGGTGGTTTCAACGTCCTGCAACCCGCGTTCGCGGCGATGTGCAAGGCCGGCTATGGTCGTATCGTGATGACCACCTCGATCGGCGGTCTATACGGCAATCACGAGGTCGCGAACTACGCCGCGGCCAAGGCGGGACTGATCGGGCTGTCGCATACCGCCGCGATCGAAGGCGCGCCGCACAACGTCAAGTCGAACTGCATCGCGCCCAGCGCGGTGACGCGGATGTCCGAAGGCATCGACGTCACCCAGTTCCCGCCGCTCGGACCCGAATTCGTCGCCCCTGCGGTCGGCTGGCTCGCCCATGAAAACTGCAGTATCTCGGGTGAGACGCTGGTCGCGCTCGGCGGTCGCATCGCCACCGCCTATCTCGCCGAAACCAAGGGCGCGTGGCAGTCGGCCTGGACGATAGCCGATGTCGGTACCCGGCAGGCGGACATCGCGAATCGCTCGGATCCGTTCGTGTTCCCGGTAGTCCCGAC
>JAYVRZ010000205.1:0-15285 GCA_043775965.1 Sphingomonas sp. | reverse complement strand
CCGTCTGGCAAGCGCCAGCCACCTCCCCCTTGCGGGGGAGGATCGAGGATGCGGCGCTGGCATGATCGTGGCCCCCTATGGTAGCGCGCGGCATGCTCGACACGCCTGCCATCGACCCCAACACCAGCCACGACACCGACCCGCGCTTCGGCCTTGCGCGGCGCGTCACGTTGCCGGGGCCGCTCAGGCTCGACGGCGGCGTGCTGCTGTCGCCGGTCGATATCGCCTACGAAACCTACGGCATGCTCAACGCCGATGCCTCCAACGCGATCCTGATCTGCCACGCGCTGACCGGCGACCAGCATGTCGCGTCGCACCACCCGCGCACCGGCAAGCCCGGCTGGTGGACGCGGATGGTCGGCGAGGGCAAGCCGATCGACCCTGCGCGCCACTTCATCGTGTGCGCAAATGTGCTGGGCAGTTGCATGGGGTCGTCGGGGCCGGCGACGATCAATCCGGCGACCGGACGCCCCTGGGCGATGGGATTTCCCGTCATCACGATCCGCGACATGGTCCGCGCGCAGGGGATGCTGCTCGACCATCTAGGGATCGAGGTGCTGCACGCGGTGGTCGGCGGATCGATGGGCGGGATGCAGGCGCTGAGCTGGCCCGCCACTTTCCCGGACCGGGTGAAGGCGTGCGTCGTGATCGCCTCGACCGCGCGGCATACCGCGCAGAACATCGCGTTCCACGAGGTCGGGCGGCAGGCGGTGATGGCCGATCCGAACTGGCGCGGGGGCGAGTATCACGACGACGACGCGCCAACCGCGGGGCTAGCGGTCGCGCGGATGGCGGCGCACATCACCTATCTGTCCGAAGCCGGGCTGACCGAGAAGTTCGGGCGGCGGCTGCAGGCGCGAGACGCGAAGTCGTTCGGGTTCGACGCGGACTTTCAGGTCGAGAGCTATCTGCGTCACCAAGGGCTCGCCTTCACCGACCGGTTCGATGCGAATTCGTACCTCTACATCACGCGGGCAATGGATTATTTCGACCTGGCGGAGGAGCATGGCGGGCTGCTCGCCAACGCCTTCCGCGCGACCAAGTCGCGGTTCTGCCTCGTCAGTTTCGATACCGACTGGCTGTACCCGACCGCCGAATCGCGCGCGATCGTCCAGGCGCTCAACGCAGCGGGCGCGCCGGTCAGCTTCGTCGAGCTGTCGAGCCCGTACGGCCATGACGCGTTCCTGCTGGAAGCGCCCGACCTGAACCGGGTCGTCGATGGCTTCCTGAGGGCAGGGCGATGACGATCATCCTGTCCGACGACGCAGGCAAGTTGCAGGTCGATCGCATCCACGGCTGGCTGGCGAGCAGTTACTGGTCGCCGGGAATCGAGCGCGGCCTGGTCGAGCGCGCCATCGCGGGTTCGCATTGCCTCGGTGCGTACCGGGACGATTTGCAAATCGGGTTCGCACGGATGATCACCGATCACGCGACGTTTGCGTGGTTGGCGGACGTCTGGGTCGAGGAGTCCGCACGGGGGCAGGGGCTCGGGCGGCGGATGGTAAGCTGGTTCCTCGAACACCCGTCATTTGCCGGGTTGCGGCGGTTCGGCCTCGTCACCGCCGACGCGCACGGCGTGTATGCGGGACTCGGCTTCCACCCGCTGGTGCGCGCCGATCGTTACATGGAGCGGCTCGCACCCGGGCTCGCCGAGCAGTTGCGGACCGCACCATGACTCGCCCCGAAACATTGCGTACCGACCTCGCCGTCATCGCCGAGAATGTCGCACAAGGCAGCCGCGTGCTCGATATCGGCTGCGGCGACGGCGCGCTGATGGCGGCGCTGCGCGATACGCGCGACGTCGATGCGCGCGGGCTGGAAATCGACGCGCGCAACGTCGCTTCCGCCGTCGCGCGCGGGCTTTCGGTGATCCAGGGCGACGCGGACGTGGATCTCGCCGGCTACCCCGACGGCAGCTTCGACTATGCGATCCTCAGCCAGACGCTGCAGACCGCGCGCGCGCCCGATCTGGTGCTCGATCACCTGTTGCGGATCGGCCGGCGCGCGTTCGTCAGCTTCCCCAATTTCGCGCATTGGCGCGTGCGGCTGTCGCTGTTGTGGGGCGGGCGGATGCCGGTGACACGGCAATTACCCGAGAGCTGGTACGACACGCCCAATATCCACCACGTCACGATCGACGATTTCCGTGCCTTCGTGAAGGCGCGGGGGATCACCGTCGAAGACGCGTGGTTCCTGTCGGGCGATAAGCGGACCGGCGCCGGGGCCGCCAACCTGCTCGCCGAACACGCGGTATTCCTGCTGCGACGTTGAATATTCGCGGCATTTTCGCAACGTGCGTGAGCCGATTGATCTGGATCAGCATAATATGGGAACCGAACGATAGTCGGCTGGTTAATCCGCCGATGACCAGAACCGCCCTGATCGTCGAGGACGAAATCTTCGTCGCGCTCGACCTGGAGAGAATTCTCACCGACGCCGGCTATGGCGTCGCGGGGATCGCCGCGGATCGGGAAAGCGCAATTGCGGCGGCACCAGGATGCAGCTTTGCGTTTGTCGACATCAACCTGCGCGACGGGCCCACCGGTCCCGAGATCGCGCGGCGGATGGCGGCGGACTACGGCGTAAAGGTCGTGTTCGTGACAGCGAACCCGTCGCAGATCGGCGATACCGATTGCCTTGGCTATATCCGCAAGCCGTTCAGCGACTCGGCGATCCTCGCGGCGGCAGCGCTTGCCTGCGAAGGCAAACCGGTCGTGCATAGCGACGTCATCGCCAACCCTATTCGCGGCTGAACGCGGCTCTCGGGATCGTCATCTCGACGATCAGGCCATCCACGTTCCACGCACGTGAAACTATACCGCCCAGTTGGCGAACGGCGCTCATCTCGATCAGCTGCGTACCGAACCCTGGCATGGTGGTCGGCACTTCGATCGCCGGGCCGCCCTCTTCGCTCCATGTCAGTACGACGTCGCCACCGCGCACCGTTATGGTGACGCGCACGACGCCGAGTTCGGTCGACAGCGCGCCGTATTTCGTCGCGTTGGTGGCGAGCTCGTGGAACAGCAGCGCGAGCGGCGTGGCCGAGCGGTCGTCGATCGTGACGTCATCGCCGGTGACGACTAGCCGGATGCCATCGGCGCGCTGATAGGGCTCGAACAGTTCCTGCAACAGGCCGTGCAGGCTGTTCTGCGCGGCGGCGGGGCGCGAATTGGCACTGTGCGGCCGGACGAAATCATGTGCCCGACCGAGCGCGGTGATCCGGTGGCGAAGGTCGGTCGCGATGCCGGCGAATTCCGGCTTGCCGCGGGCGGCGAACGCGATCAGCCCGGCGATCACCGCGAATATGTTCTTGATACGGTGGCTCAGCTCCTGGCTGATGACCTCGCGCTCTTCGTAGGCGAGCTTCTGTTCGTGGATGTCGGTGCACGTCCCGAACCAGCGCGTGATCGTTCCGTCTTCATCGCGTACCGGCAGCGCTCGGCCGAGTACCCAGCGATAGGTGCCGTCGAAATGCCGAAGCCGGTATTCGATGTTGTAGGGCTCCCCGGTCGCAAGCGAATGCCGCCAGACCGTCCAGGCGCGGTCTTGGTCCTCGGGGTGGAACATGTCGTTCCAGCCCTCGCCGTCTGTCGTGCCCGCGGGCGCGCCGGTGAACTCGTACCAGCGCGCGTTGTAGTAATCGTGGAAACCGTCGGGCTGCGTGCTCCACACCATCTGCGGCATGGTATCGGCGAGCGTGCGGAACTTGAGGTCGCTCGCCTCGAGGGTACGGCGTGCCTCGGCTTCGGAAAGCGACTGTTCGCGCGCAGTGCGGCGATCGTCGAGACGGCCCATCGCGGCCTTGGCGAGAATGGTCAGGCCATCGCGCTGGAACCGCGTCAGGCCTTCGCGCGCGTCGGGTGCGAGTACGCACAGCGCCCCCAGCGGCACGCCTTCGCTCGAAACTAGCGGCGCCCCCGCGTAGAACCGCACATAGGGCTCGCCCGTCACCAGCGCGTTGTCGACGAACCGCGGATCCTCGCGCGCATCGGGCACTTCCATCACGTCGTGATGATGCATGGCATGCGCGCAGAACGACATGCTGCGCGGCGTCTCGACCAGGTCGGTACCGGTCCGCGCTAGGAAGCGCTGATATTCCTCCTCGACCAGGCTCAGCAGCGCGACCGGCGCGTCGCACAGTTCGGCAGCGAACGACACGAGATCGTCGAGCTGCCCACGCGCGCGCGCACCCGCCACGTCGTAGGACGAGATCACGCGCGCGCGCGCGGCCTCGTCAAACGATGTCGTGCTGGGAATGGAATAGAGCGTAGCCACGGTTTTTAGAACGGCACGTCGTCGTCGAGATCGTCCGAGAAGCCGCCGGTCTGGCCGAAGCTGCCGCCGCGAGCGCCACCGCCGGAAGGCGCGCTGCCACCACGACTGCCGCCGCCGCCGTAACTGCCGCCGCCACCCGACGAACCGCCCGACGAGCTACCGCCGAAGTCGTTGCCGCCGCCGGCCCAGTCGTCGCCGCCGCCGCGGCTACCGCCACCGCCGCCTGCACCACCGCCTGCGCCGCCGTTCGGACCGTCGAGCATCGTCAGCACGCTGTTGAAGCCCTGCAGAACGATCTCGGTCGAGTACTTGTCCTGGCCCTGCGCGTCCTGCCACTTCCGGGTCTGGAGCGCGCCCTCGATATAGACCTTCGAGCCCTTGCGGAGATACTTTTCGGCGACGTTCGCCAGACCCTCGTTGAAGATCGCGACCGAATGCCACTCGGTCTTTTCCTTGCGCTCGCCCGACATCTTGTCCTTCCAGGACTCCGACGTCGCGATGCGCAGATTGACGACCTTGCCGCCGTTCTGGAACGCCTTGCTCTCCGGGTCGCGACCCAGATTGCCGACGATGATGACCTTGTTGACGCTGCCTGCCATGGTGCCCCTCAGAGGCCGGCGAACATCGCCAGCCAGTATGTAATGCCAGCCATGATGTAGGCGGCGGCGAACAAATAGCCAACCATGAAGGCGGGCCATTTCCACCCGTTGGTCTCGCGACGGGTCACCGCGATCGTCGAGATGCACTGCGGCGCGAACACGAACCACATCAGGAAGGCGAGCGCGGTGGGGAGGCTCCAGCGGCCGCGCAAATTCTCGATCATCGCCTTGCCGCCCTGGTTGCTCTCGGGATCGTCGATCGCATAGACGGTGCCGATCGCCGCCACGGCGACTTCGCGCGCGGCCATCGCAGGGATCAGCGCGAGGACGATGTCGCGGTTGAAGCCGATCGGCGCGAACACCGGCGCGATCCCGTTGGCGATCCGCCCGGCGATCGAATAATCGACCGCGGAGATCTTCGGCGCACCAACGGGCTGCTCGGGCGGCTTGGGGAAGCTCAGCAGCACCCACAGGATGATCGTCGAGGTCAGGATGATGCCGCCGGCGCGCTTCAGGAAGATCTGCGCGCGGGTCCACAGGCCGATGCCGACGTCGCGCCACTGCGGCCACTGGTATTTCGGCATCTCCATCATGAAGCCCGACGACACGCCCTTGGTCACCGTCCGGCGCAGCACCAGCGCGGCGACGAACGCGCCGACGATGCCCATCACGTACAGCCCGAGCATGACGATGCCCTGAAGCCCGACGAACGGCAGGATCTGCGTATTCGGAATGAACGCGCCGATGATGAGGGTGTAGACCGGCAGGCGCGCGGAGCACGTCATCAGCGGCGCGATCAGGATCGTCGTCAGTCGGTCCTTCTCGTCGTCGATCGTTCGCGTCGCCATGATTCCGGGGATCGCGCACGCGAAGCTCGACAGCAGCGGGATGAACGCGCGGCCCGACAGCCCGACGCTGGCCATCACCCGGTCCATCAGGAATGCCGCGCGGACCATGTAGCCGCTCGCCTCGAGCACGAGGATGAAGAGGAACAGGATCAGGATCTGCGGCAGGAACACGATCACCGCACCGACACCCGCGATCACGCCGTCGACCAGCAGCGAGCGGAGCAATGACGGCGCGAGTTCGGATGTCAGGAACGCCTGCAACGCAGTGAATCCACCGTCGATCGCGTCCATGAACGGCTGCGCCCAACTGAACACCGCCTGGAACATCAGGAACATGATCGCGAGCAGGAGAATCGGCCCGGCGACCGGGTGCAGCGCGACCGCGTCGAGCATGTGCGTCCAGCGGCGGACGGTCGTCTCGGACACTGTTGCCGAAGTCGCGATCTGACGCGCGCGGCGCTGGAGCGTGACGATGTCGTCCTGCACGCTGCCGTCGGATTTGCGGAGGCGCATCGGGCCGTTGACGACGATATCCGACAGCGCCGCCTTCAACTCGTCGAGGCCTCGCTTGCGCACCGCGACAGTCGGGATGACCTTCACGCCGAGTTCGCGTTCGAGCACCTTGGGGTCGAGCTTCAGGCCGTCGCGCTCGGCCAGATCGACCATGTTGAGCGCGACCACCACCGGCAGGCCGAGCGCGATCAACTGGAGCGTGAAGCGCAGGTGATTGTCGAGATTGGCGGCATCGACGACGACGACCAGCGCATCGGGGAGCCGCTCGCCGTCCTGCGTGCCGGTGACGACGTCGCGGGTGACGCGCTCGTCGGGGGAGGAGGGTTCGAGGCTGTACGCGCCGGGCAGGTCGACCAGTTCGATCGGTCGCCCGTCGTCGAGCATCAGTCGCCCGACCTTCCGCTCGACCGTCACGCCCGGATAATTGCCGACCTTCTGCCGCGCACCCGTCAGCGCATTGAACAGCGCGCTTTTGCCGGCATTGGGATTGCCGACGAGCGCGACCAGCGGTGCTGCGTTCATTTAAGTAAGGCTGATTATTCGGCGGCGGCTGGCGTCGGCGAAACATGGATCGCGCCTGCGACCGCACGGCGCAGCGCAACGGTCATGCGACCGATCCGGCAGGCGATCGGACCCTGGCCGAGCGTCGCGCGGTGCAACACCTCGACATCGACACCCTCGTCGAAGCCCAGTTCGCGCAACCGGCGGGCTTCCGGACCCGCGAGTCGGGCCCATTCGATCGCGGCAACAATGCCATGCTGCTTGCGAGGCAGGGTTTCGAGACTGACGGAACGATCGCGGTGAGTTTCCATGATGCGACTGATTATCAGTAACCATCATGGAAGGAAAGCCCTTACGCCGTGGGATAGCGCAGCCGGCCGACGAATCGCGACAGGCTGAAGCCGTGCTCGGTCCGCTTCAGGAAGCCGGCTTTCGCCTTCTCGAACCGCATGATCCCGTCGATCCGCCGGGCAAGAAACGCGCGGGTGTCGGCCAGCCCTTCGCTCTCGTCGTCGAGAAACACCGTGACCGTCGATGCGTACACGCCGAGCAGGATCGTCCGCTTGGTATAGTGGTTGTAGTCGGTCGCTACATCGCCCGCGGCGTGCCAGATCGTGTCGACCGTGCGCCAGCCGAGCCGCGTGGTCTTCGCCAGATTCTGCGGCAGCGCGAGGATCGCCAGCGCGCGGCGCAGCGATTCGCGGTCCGCCGATGTCGCATCCAGTCGTGCCTCGATCAGCGCGGTGATCTTCTCGCGGACCTTCATGAACGCGAGCCGTTCGGGCGGCACGGCGGCGAGCATCTCGCCGTCGATATGCGCGAACCACGCGTCGATCATGTCTACAGCGCCCTGCTTGAACGCGAGCGCGGCGACGTCCTTGTCGATCCCCGCGCCCTCCGCGGCCATATCGCGCGCGGCATCGCTCCAGCCGTCGAATGCCGCGTTGGCGGCGATGCCGGGGGCGAGCAGGGCGCGGATTTCGTCGAGCGTAAGGTCCTGGGTCATACCGTCTCCTGCCGTCCAAAATCAGGTGTATCAAGCGGCTCTTCAAGAGGTGGTACGCGCCGGACGAGAACGAGCGCGACGGCGACCATCGCCACGCCGACGAGATCCGCCGCGCCGAGCCGCTCGCCGTACACGAGCCAGCCGACCGCGCCGGCCACCACCGGCTGGATCAGCAGTGCGATGCCGATCACCAGCGGCGGGAAGCGGCCGAGCGCGTAGATCATCAAGCCCTGCCCCAGCACCTGGCTGCATAAAGCGAGCCCGATCAGCGGCCCCCAGTGCGACGGCCACACGCGCTCGCCCATCGCCAGCGCGAATAGGAGCAGCGGGACGACCCCGGCGAGCGTCGACAACGTCAGCGCGGAAACCGGCGCGAGTGTCGATCGCGCGCGCGCCATCAGGATGAAATAGATCGTGTAGAGCAGCCCGGCGAGCAGGCAGAACAGATCGCCCGCGAGGTTCTTCGCATCGAGTTGATACGACCGTCCGAGCAGCAAGGCGCCGCCGGCCGCCGCCAGCGCCAGCGCCCAGCCTTGCGTCCGCGTCGGCCAGCTTCGCGCGATCAGGAAGCCGTAGATCGGGAAGATCAGCGTCGCGACATTGCCGAACAGCGTCGCGTTGGCGAGCGTCGTCCGCAGGATGCCGAGATGCCAGGTGCCGAGATCGGCGGCGAAGCACACCCCGCCAGCGAGCAGCCCGGCCCATAATGGCCACCCGAGCCGCCTTGGCCGCGCCCCCTGCTGGATCGCCAGCGCGACCAGGAACGGCACCGCCAGCGTCAGCCGCCAGAACCCGGCGGCGACCGGCCCGACTTCGGTTGCGCGGACGAACCACGGCCCGAACGCCAGCGCGACGTTGGCGACGACCAGCGCCGCGAACGCGATCAGCCCCGGTGCCGGTGCCGGTGGCGGTGCGGGCGGGCTCGCAACCGGCGAAACCGGGTTCGGCGTGTCGGCCGCCGTATCGGGCACGCTAGATAATCTTTGCGGGTCGGGGCGGTGCATGCGGCCGTGTAGCCTCCTATCTTCCGCCCGTCAGGCATTAAGGAGTTTTCATGCCAAGCCTTTTCGATCCTATCACGATCGGCGCCGTCGACGCGCCCAACCGCATCCTCATGGCGCCGCTCACCCGCGGGCGTGCCGACAAGGAGGCCGTGCCGTCCGACTTGATGGTCGAGTATTACACGCAGCGGGCGAGCGCCGGGCTGATCATCTCGGAAGCCACCGGCATCAGCCGCGAAGGCCTTGGCTGGCCGTTCGCGCCGGGTCTGTGGACCGATGCGCAGGTCGAGGCATGGAAGCCCGTTACCGCGTCGGTGCACGCCGCTGGCGGCCGGATCGTCGCGCAGCTGTGGCACATGGGTCGCCAGGTCCATTCGTCGGTGATCGGAGGCCAGCCGGTCTCGTCGTCGGCGACGAAGACCGAAGGCCAGGCGCACACGTTCGAGGGCAAGCAGGACTTCGAGGTCGCGCGTCCGCTCGAGCTGAACGAGATTCCGCGGCTGCTGAACGATTACGAACTGGCGACGAAGAATGCGCTCGCCGCCGGGTTCGACGGCGTGCAGATCCACGCCGCGAACGGCTATCTGATCGACCAGTTCCTGCGCGACAACGCGAACCTGCGCACCGACGAATACGGTGGCTCGATCGAGAACCGCATCCGCCTGCTGCGTGAAGTCGCCGAGCGCGTGATCTCGGTCGCGGGCGCCGATCGCACCAGTGTCCGCCTGTCGCCCAATGGCGATTCGCAGGGTGTCGACGACAGCAACCCCGAGCCGCTTTTCACCGCCGCCGCCAAGGCGCTGTCGGATCTCGGCATCGCGTTCCTCGAACTGCGCGAGCCCGGTCCGGACGGCACCTTCGGCCGCACCGACGTCCCGAAGCTCAGCCCGGCGATCCGCAAGGTGTTCAAGGGCGTGCTGGTCGTGAACTCGGACTACACGACCGTCGAGGAGGCACAGGCCGAGCTGGATTCGGGCAATGCCGATGCGATCACCTTCGGTCGCACGTTCATCGCGAACCCGGATTTGCCGGAGCGCCTGCGCACCGGTGCGCCGCTTGCGAAGGACGACGCGAAGACGTGGTACAGCCAGGGGCCTGAGGGCTACATCGACTACCCTGCGCTGGAAACCGCCGACGCGTAAGTGATGGGGCCGGCTGATAACGGTCGGCTCCCGTCCTTCTATCTGTTTTCCGCGCCTTCAAACCGCCACCCACGCCTCCGCCCGTCACCCCAGCGGAAGCTGGGGTATCCTTCGTGGTTCGCGACGAATGCCTCACGGGGAGATCCCAGGTTTCGCTGGGATGACGGACTTGGGGGGGAGACCGATTGTCACCGGTGTCGCCATCGCCTAGCAGCGCGCCTCCGCGTCGTACGGCGCACCGGTGACGACAGGATATGCAATGACCGACGGTTGGCCGAGCGGCGGCAGGGGGACAGGTCCGCTCATGCCGGGTACCGTCGACCGCGCCGCAAAGCGTGCGGAGGAGCGGGCCAACGGTCGCGAGCAACGCGCCAAGGAACGGCTCGCAGCGTCCGAACAGCGATCCGAGTCGCGTGCTGCCGAGCGTGACCGCCAGTCCCAGGAGCGCGAACGCGCCCGCGAAAGCCGGCGCATTGAGGAGGATCAGCGGATCAAGGCGCGGCTAGATGCGCCGCCGACCAACGACGTCGAGGCGCTCAAGATCTCCAAGCGTCGCCGATCCGGCGCGCTCGCCCGCAGCGGCGAGGAATCGAAGACCGACCGCGATACCCGCAGCTATACGACGATCGTCGACTCCGCTCGCATCCGTACGCTCGCCGACCGTGGTGCGTCGCTGTCGGGGCTCGCCGGCGCGTTCGGCATCACGATCGAAGAGGTCGAGGCGGCGTTGCAGGAGACCGCACCGCAGGACTGACGCCGGTCCTCGATAGTCCCTAGTCGGTGCCGGGCAGGTCGACGTGGAGCCGGCGGAACCGCGCCTCGACCAGACTGTATGCGCCGAACAGCGCCAGCCCGATCCCGGTCAGCGCGAGCAGCCACTTGCCGCCCGGTTGCGACTGGAGCATCTCCAGCGCGTCGGCCATGCCGCCCGCGTCGCTCGCATGCGAGCGCCACGCGGCCAGCGCGAACAGCCCTGCGACGATCAGGAACACCAGCGCGCGGGCGCCGTAGCCGATCCGGCCCATCGTGCAGACGTAACCGGGCGCCGGTGCGTCGCCGCGCAGGTCGTGGATGAACTTGCCCTGCCACGCCTTCTGCGCCTGCTGGAACGCGGCGACCAGCACCGCCACAGCGACCAGCCCGACCAGCACCCGGCCGAGCGGTTGCGCGAGCAACAGCGCGGTCCAGTCGCGCGCGCTTTCGTCCCCTGGCGACACCGCGGCGGTGCCGTCCTCGAGATGCAGTGCGAGCTTGGCGGCGGTCCAGGCGAGGATCAGGTGCGCGACGCCGCTGACGACATGGCCGATTCGTCTCAAGCTGCCCTCGACGTCGTCACCGATCCGCTCGGGGTTGGCGGCCGCCTCGGTGAGGCGCCAGATCGCATAGCCGAGCAGGCCTGCCGCGACGATTCCCAGCAGCACGGGGCCGAGGGGTTCGTCCGCCATCGATCCGATCGCACCCTGGTTGTCGGCGATCTTGCCGCCGCGCAGCGCGGCATCGACCGCGAACCATCCGACCAGGATATACACCACGCCGCGCGCGGCGAATCCCAGTTTGGCGAGCCACGTCGCGTTCGCATCCGAAATCATCCCGCACCCCTTTGTTACGCAGGCATAACGGCCGCGTGGGCGTGCCGTTCCTGTGGTGGCGAGCGTACTCTTCTCCCCCGATCGGGGGCGAAGACAGGATTAGTCCGAAGGTCCGTCCGGCATGTCGCTTTCGAGCCGCGCGCCGTCGAGCGTCTTCGTCACCCGCCCGCGCTCGGCACCGTCCGCGGCTTTCTCGGCGCGGGTTCGACCGAACAGCATGCGGTTCTGGTCCGCCCGAACGGCTGCGGTCGCCCGCGCCCGGTGTTTGCGCGCCAGCCGCAGGTTGACGACCTCACCCACGCGCGCAGGTCACGCCAGGAACCGGTCCTTCAGCGCCAGCATCGCCAGCGCCGCATTGGCCGCGCCGCCGCCCTTGTCGCCCTCGGTCGGCTTGGCGCGAGTCAGGGCCTGCGCCTCGTTCTCGGTGGTCAGGATGCCGTTGCCGATTGGCAGGCCGTCCATCGTCAGCTGCATGATCCCACGCGCGCTCTCACCGGCGACGATCTCGAAATGATAAGTCTCGCCGCGGATCACGACGCCCAGCGCGACATACGCGTCGAACGTCTCGCTCTCCGCCGCCAGCGCGATCGCGCCCGGTACTTCGAGCGCACCCGGCACGGTGATCGTCTCGTGCGTGTGCCCGGCAGCCTCGATCGCAGCCTTGGCACCCTCGATCAGCAGGTCGTTCAGATGATCGTAGAATCGCGCTTCGACGATGAGGAGATGGGCCATCAGTTCGGGCTCTTTTCTGTATCGAAATCGGCAATGCGACGCTCGCCGACGATCGACAGGCCGTAGCCGTCGAGCCCGACCAGCGTGTGGTGCGTGTTGGTGATCAGCACCATGTCATGGACTCCCAGCTCGGTCAGGATCATCGCGCCGACGCCGTAGTCGCGCAGTTCCTCCATGTCGGGGCTGATCTCCGCGCCGGCCTTTTTCAGGACCGCGGAGGTGAAGGTGTTGCCGTGCGGGCGGTTGATGACGACGATCACGCCGGCGCCTTCCTCCGCGATCATCTGCATCGACCGCGCGAGGATGCGGCCACGGTCGCCCGCTTCGCCGAAGATATCCGCGAACGGCGACAGCGCGTGCATGCGGACGAGCGTCGGCTTGGCGGGATCGATCCTGCCCTTGACCAGAGCGACCTGCTCGGTGCCGGTCGCCTTGTTCCAGAAGGTGAGCGCGGACCAGTCGCCGCCCCAGTCGCTGGTGAACCTGGCTTCCGAGCGCTTCTCGACGAGGTGGTCATAGCGGCGGCGATACGCGATCAGGTCGCGGATCGTGCCGATCTTGACGTTGTGGAACTGTGCGAAGGTGACGAGGTCGTCCATCCGCGCCATCGTGCCATCCTCGTTCATGATCTCGCAGATCACGCCCGAGGGGTTGAGCCCGGCGAGCCGCGCGACGTCGACCGCCGCCTCGGTATGGCCGGCGCGCACCAGCACGCCGCCTTCGCGCGCGACCAGCGGGAAGACGTGGCCGGGCGTGACGATGTCCGCCTTCTGCTTGGTCGCATCGATCGCTACCGCGATGGTGCGCGCGCGATCGGCGGCCGAGATGCCGGTGGTGACGCCTTCCAGCGCCTCGATCGAGACGGTGAACGCGGTTTCGTGCCGCGTGCCGTTGTTGCGGCTCATCAGTTCGAGCCCGAGCTCCTCGGTGCGGTCCTTGGTGAGCGCGAGGCAGATCAGGCCACGACCGAACTTGGCCATGAAGTTGATCTTCTCCGGCGTCGCCATCTGCGCGGGGATCACCAGATCGCCCTCGTTCTCGCGATCCTCGTCGTCGACCAGGATGAACATCCGGCCGTTGCGCGCCTCGTCGATGATCTCTTCGGGGCTCGACAGATAGCCGTGCTTCAGGCGCCCCAGTTCGGCGGTACGTTCAGCTGGCTTTGGCACGGTAATGCTCCATCCGTTGGAGATAGCGGGCGAGGACGTCGATCTCGATGTTGACCGATTGTCCCGCCTGGATCGTCCCGAGCGTGGTGACCGCCCAGGTGTGGGGGATGATGTTGAGGCCGAATTCGACCTCTCTTTGTCCATCGGGGCCATCGACGTCGCGGACCGCGTTCACGGTCAGCGACACGCCGTCGATCGTGACCGATCCCTTGGGCGCGATGAACGGCGCGATGTCGGCGCCGGCACGGATGTTCACGCGGTGCGAGCCGCCTTCCTCAGCCAGCGCGACGACAGTGCCGAGGCCGTCGACGTGCCCGGTGACGATGTGGCCGCCGAGCTCGTCGCCCAGTTTCATCGCACGTTCGAGGTTGAATCTGCGGCCTTGGGTCCACTGATTCTCGGCCGTGCGACTGATCGTCTCGCCCGAGACGTCGACCGCGAACCAGCCCCCCTGCGCGTCGATACCCTTATCCACGACCGTCAGGCAGACGCCCGAGCAGGCGATCGACGCGCCGAGATCGACGGTGGCGGTATCATAGGCGGTGCTGACCACGACGCGGGTGTCGCCCTGCGACTCCACGGTAGTGACGGTGCCGATGTCGGTGACGATTCCGGTGAACATTATGCCTCGTTTCGTTCGCGCTCGTAGACCTCGAGCCGGTCGCTGCCAAGTTGCCGCGCATCGACGACCGCCCAGCGACCATGCGCCGCGCCCAGGTCGGTAAGGCCGATGTCGGCGAGTGCGCGCTTGCCGCTGCCGATCAGGAACGGCGCACGGTAGAGGAGGAGTCGGTCGACCAGGTCCGCGGCCAGAAACGCCGACGCTACGGCCGCACCGCCTTCGACGAGGATATGGTCGGTGGCGGGTAGGGCGGCGATGGCGTCCGGATCGGCGATTACCGTCCAGCCGCCGTGGCCGTTATCTCTGCGAACGCTGGGGTCTCCCGCTGGGTGTCCGTCGACATCTCCAACCGGGATATTCCAGCTTTCGCTGGAATGACGGGCGAGGTTGGAATGACGCGTTACGGTCGTCGACAGCAGCACGCGCTGCGGGCCGCGCGCTTCGAGGCCGGGCAGGCGGACATCGAGTCGCGGCGCATCGGCCTCGTACGTGCCGCGGCCGACCAGGATCGCCTCGTGGCGGCTGCGTTCGAGATGCGCGTGGGCGCGCGCCTGGGGCCCGGTGATCCAGCGGCTCGATCCGTCCGCCATCGCGATGCAGCCGTCGAGAGACGTCGCGAGCTTCAGGGTGACCAGCGGCCGTCCCAGAGCCTGGCGCGTCAGGAAGCCGGCCATCGAGCGGCGCGCGTCGTCGGCACGGCAGCCGTTTGCCACGGTGATGCCGGCAGCGATCAGCCGCGAGAAGCCCCGACCCGCGGTGCGCGTATCCGGATCCTCCAGCGCGCAGACGAGTCGTTCGATTCCCGCCGCGACCAGCAGGTCGCTGCACGCCGGGCCGCGCGGCGAGATATGCGCGCAGGGTTCGAGCGTTACGTAGACCGTCGCCCCGTGCGATTTCGCCCCCGCCTGGGCCAGCGCGATCGCCTCGGCATGGGGACGTCCGCCCGCCTGCGTCCAGCCGCGGCCGACGACGCGGCCGGCGTCGACGACAACGCATCCGACATTGGGATTGGGCGCAGTGCGTCCCCGCCCACGCTCGGCGAGGGCCAACGCGACGCCCATCCAGCGCGCATCCTCCGCTGCCGTTGCGGGCCGCAGGGTCAGATTCCCATCGCCTTCAGCTTGTCGTCCATCCGCTTGAACGACGCGCGCATCGCGTCCTCGCGCGCTTTCTGCTCGGCAAGCCGCTTCGCCTTGATCGGCGCATCGATCTTCTGCTGTGCGAGGATCTGCGCATCGGTCCGATCCGCCGGCCATTGCTCGACATAGACGATGTTCGGCCTGTACTC
>JAYVRZ010000204.1:0-5256 GCA_043775965.1 Sphingomonas sp. | reverse complement strand
GGCTCCCGCCTTCGCGGGAGAACATCATGAGGGAGCGCGGCCTCACTGTCATCCTTCCACCACGGAACATTCCCTTCCCGCCTTCCACGAGCCAAGCGGCAACCGCCTTGCCGGCCGTTCCTGCCGGACCGGCAAGCCATTGCCGTTCGTCTTGCCGCACCCCTGCCGCCGCCCGGCAAATCGCGATCCTCCACCCGCAACGATAAAACTGGCACGGCCATTGCTTATGTCGATTTGCGCAATTGGTGCGCCAGGAGATGGGCTTGTGTCAGGCGACACGCTTTTCGGTGTTCATGGAGCGGCCCTCGAGGTGCGTTCGCAGCGCATGGGCGTGTTGGCATCGAACATCGCCAACGCCTCTACGCCTGGCTTCAAGGCGCGCGATATCGATTTTCAAGCGGCGCTCGCGTCGGTCGAGAACGAGGGCAGCACCGACGCCGCGACTAAATATCGTATCCCGACGCAGACCTCGATGGACGGCAACACCGTCGAGCTGAGCCAGGAGCAGACCGCGTTCGCCGAGAACGCCGTCCAGTATCAGACGACGCTGTCGTTCCTGAACGGGCGGATCGGCCAGATCACCCGCGCATTGAAGGGCGACTAAGCCATGTCCAACCAGCCCATGACGATCTTCCAGGTCGCCGGCCGAGCGATGTCCGCGCAGCTCGTCCGGATGAATACGACGGCGTCCAATCTCGCCAACGCGGGCGGTACCACCGGGTCGGCCGAGACCGCGTACAAGACGATGAAGCCCGTGTTCCGCACCAGCTTCGATAAGCTGAGCGGCATGTCGACGGTCGACGTCGAGCGCGTCGTCACCGCCGGTGAAGCGCCGACCAAGCGCTACGACCCCGACAATCCGATGGCCGACAAGGATGGCAACATCTTCGAGGCGGCGGTCGACGAGACCCGCGAGCTGGTCGACATGATGGAGACCTCGCGCAGCTACCAGAACAACATCGAAGTGATGAACACCGCGAAATCGCTCATCATCGACACCCTCAAGCTAGGCCGCTGATCATGGCAAGTTCCTTCGACACCACGCTCTCCACGCTCGGCATCACGCGGTCGTCGACCACGACGACGACCGCCAATGCTGCGGCCTCCAGCTCGCTCGGCCAGTCCGATTTCCTGAAGCTGATGACCGCGCAGATGCAGAACCAGGACCCGTTCAACCCGGTCGACAACACCCAGATGGTCGCACAAATGGCGCAGATCTCGACCACCTCGGGCATTTCCGAGATGAACACGACGATGAAGGCGATCGCCGACAAGCTGGGCGCGACCAGCACCAGCGAGGCGCTCGGCTATGTCGGCAAGACCGTCCTGACCGAGGGCAGCACGGCGTATGGTCGCGCGGCCGGCGGGATCGCCGGTTCGGTCGAGCTCGCCGCCGCCGCGACCGACGTCAACGTCACCATCAGCGACGCCAACGGCGCGGTGCTCAAGACCTTGTCGCTCGGCAAGCAGGCGCTGGGCACGACCAGCTATGACTGGGACGGCAAAGATACCGCCGGCGCGGACGCCGGCAGCGGGCCGTTCACGGTATCGGTCAACGCACAGAACAACGGCACCACGGTCGGTGCGACCAGCCTGGTGTGGGCACCCGTCCAGTCGGTGTCGACGACCACCGGCGCCGCCATTCTCACGCTTCCCGGCCTCGGCGAAATTCCCGCCACCGCCGTCCGCCAGATCGGCTGAATCTAGACTTTCCAGGAGCTAATTTCCTATGTCCTTCTACACTTCGCTCTCGGGTCTCCAGGCGTCTCAAACCGAGATGTCGACGATCTCGCACAATCTCGCAAACGTCTCGACCAACGGCTTCAAGAAGAGCCGCACCGAATTCGCCGACGTGATCGCGTCGAGCGTGTCGCTCGCACCGTCGCAGCAGGTCGGCTCTGGCGTCGTGGTCAAGGGCAACCGCCAGCAATTCTCGCAGGGTAACCTGATCCAGTCGTCGAACAGCCTCGACCTCGCGGTATCTGGCGACGGCTTCTTCGCGGTCAAGCCGAACGCGGACTCTGCGACGGTCAACTATACGCGCAACGGCGGCTTCCTGGTCGATTCCGATCGCTATGTCGTCGACTCGCAGGGATCGCACCTGCAAGTGTTCCCGGTCGACGGCTCGGGCACGGTCGTCCCGACCGGCACCGACGCATCGGTGAGCCTGCGCCTGCCCGAGACGAGCGGCACGCCGACGCCGACCAAGGCAGTGACGATGTCGCTCAACCTCAACGCCGCTACGACGATCCCGACCACGGCCACGTTCGACCGGTTCGATCCGTCGAGCTACAACCAGTCGGCGCAGACGACGGTGTACGACGCCGCCGGCAACGCGATGACGCTGACCAATTACTTCAAGCGCACTTCAGCCGCGACCGATGCGAGCCCGACCAGCACCTGGGAAGTCTATAGCTTCGTCGGCGACAAGGAACTTACCTCGGGCGGCACGGCGACGACGCCAGGCACCGCGGGCACGTCGTTGACGTTCGATGCGGCGGGTAAGATGACCGCGCCGACCACCGCGATCGCCTACGACCAGTTCACGACGGCCAACTCAACGGCGCCGCAGCAGATCAACTTCACCTTCGGCGCAGATACGACACAGTTGAAGAGCGCGTTCGCCGTCGCGTCGCGTACGCAGGACGGCGCAGCCGTCGGCCAGATCCAGGGCGTGACGGTCGACGAGAAGGGGTTCGTCAATGCGAGCTTCTCGAATGGCGACACGCAGGTGCTGGGCCAGGTGATGCTTGCCAATTTCTCCAACCCCGAGGGGCTCCGGCAGCTTGGCAGCAGCTATTGGCAGTCGACCGGTATTTCGGGTTCGGCGACCCTGGGGTCGGCGGACACCAACGGCTTCGGCAAGCTGATGTCGGGAACGATCGAAGGATCGAACGTCGACATCACCGAGGAGCTGGTCAACCTGATCGCGGCACAGCGCAATTTCCAGGCGAACTCGAAGGCGCTCGATACCGCCAACCAGATCTCCGAAACCATCTTCAACATCCGCAGCTAAGCGCACGGCGAGCAGGGGACCCTGAATGGACAAGCTGGTCTACACCGCGGCGACGGGCCTGCGCGCGCACATGGCGGCGCAGGCGGCGATCGCCAACAACATGGCGAACGCGTCGACCACGGGGTTCCGCGCCGATCGCGTGGTGTTCGACCGGCTCGACCTGAAGGGCGACGGCACCACGATCGAGGCGCGCGCGCCGACGTCGGAAGAGGTGACCGATGCCGATCGCTCGCCCGGTGCGATCCAGCTGACCGGCCGTCCGCTCGACGTCGCGATCACCGGCACGACCGCGTGGCTGGCGGTGCAGGCGTCGGACGGGTCCGAGGCATATACGCGGCGCGGTGACCTGGAAGTCGCCCCGTCGGGCGTGCTGCAGACCGGCGACGGGCATCCGGTGATCGGCTCGGGGGGGCCGATCACCCTGCCGCCCTACCAATCGCTGACGATTTCGTCCGACGGGACGATCTCGATCGTGCCGCAGGGGGGCGACGCGAAGAACCCGCAAGTGATTGACAAGCTGAAGCTCGCCGACACGAAGGGGTCGGACACGGTCAAAGGGCTCGACAATCTGCTGCGCGTGCGCGGCGGGGGTGCGCTGCCCGAGGATCTGGACGCCAAGGTGCAGGGCGGCGCGGTCGAGGGATCGAACGTCAACATGACCCAGGCGCTGGTCGACATGATCGAGAACCAGCGCAGTTATGAGGTCCAGGCCAACATGATGAAATCCGCCAAGGAAATCGACGAGAGCGGTGCATCGCTGATGCGCCTGCCGAGCTAGAGGAAACAGACCGATGTCATCCGCAGCCATGCATATCGCGCGCACCGGGCTCGACGCCCAGGACATGCGCATGCGCGTCATCTCGAACAATCTCGCCAACGTGAACACGACGGGGTTCAAGAAGGACCGCGCGGCATTCGAGACGCTCGCCTACCAGACCGTCACGACGCCGGGCACGCAGAGCACCGCCGAAACCAAATACGCGACCGGGCTGAACCTCGGCACCGGCGTCCGCATCCAGGGCACCGCGCGGATGGATACGCAGGGCGCGATGCAGACGACCGGCAACAGCCTCGATCTCGCGCTCGACGGCGACGGCTATTTCCAGGTGCAGATGCCCGGCGGTACGCTCGGCTACACCCGCGCCGGCAATTTCTCGCGCTCGGCCGAAGGGCTGCTCGTCACCAGCGAAGGCTATCAGGTGCAGCCCGGCATCACCGTGCCCGAGGGGACCACCGGGATCACGATCGGTTCGGACGGCACCGTGTCGGCGACCGTCCCCGGCCAGACCGAAGCATCGCAGATCGGCCAGATCCAGGTCGCGAGCTTCCCGAACGGCGCAGGCCTGCAGGCGACCGGCGACAACTACCTGGTCGAGACCGCGGCCAGCGGCGCGGCGAACGTCGGCGTGGCGGGGCAGGACGGTCGCGGCAGCATCAAGCAGGGCATGCTCGAGGCATCGAACGTCAACGTCGTCGAGGAACTGGTCGACATGATCGAGACGCAGCGCGCGTACGAGGTTAATTCGAAGATGATCTCGGCGACCGACGACATGCTCAAATACGTCAACCAGAACATCTGATCCGGACCATGGCATCCAAGGCACCCACCCCCTTCCGCTTCCCGTCACGTATCGGGGCACACTGGATCGAGTTCACGCTCGCCGCCGTGGCGGGCGCGCTCATCGTCGCCGGGCTCAGCCCGTCGTCGGCGGACGCCAACCTGTTCGGCAAGAAGGCGCCGCCCGAAGATTTCTCGGTCGCACGGCCCTTGCCGGTCCTGCCGGTGCCGGTCGTCGCGACCGGCTCGATATTCCAGGCGCAGGACGGCTACGCCGCGCTTTATGAAGGCTGGCGGGCGCGGAAGGTCGGCGATCCGCTGACGATCGTGCTGGTCGAGCGCACCGCCGCGTCGAAGTCGTCGGGATCGAAGCTCGACAGCAACGGCTCGGCCAGCATCACGCCGCCGACCACCGGCGCGCTCAACCTGTTCAACAAGACCGATGCGACGATCAGCGGCGGGCGAACGTTCAACGGCACCGGCGCCGCCGACCAGGCGAACTCGTTGTCGGGCGAGGTCAGCGTCACGGTGGCGGCGGTCTATCCGAACGGCACGATGCTGGTGCAGGGCCAGAAGCGCGTCACGCTCAACCGCGGCGACGAATATGTCCGGATCAAGGGGATCGTCCGCGTCGCCGACATCGGCAGCGACAATCGCGTGCTGTCGACCCGCGTCGCCGATG
>JAYVRZ010000203.1:0-8828 GCA_043775965.1 Sphingomonas sp. | reverse complement strand
GAGCCTTGCCGTCTATGCAGCAGCCGTTGTCTGGGGTCTTGGCTTCGGTGGTGCCGGGGCGATGATGCAGACGGCGTCGGCGGACGCAGCCGGTGATGGCGTTGATCTGGCGCAGGCGATGGTGACAACGGCTTGGAACCTGGCGATTGCGGCCGGTGGGTCGCTTGGCGGGGTGCTCCTCACGACGGGAGGGACCACGCTGCTGCCGCCCGCTGTCGCCGCGCTGGCCGTGGCCGCCTTCCTCATCGCACTGGCCGCACGCCGCTTCGCCTTCCCACCCGGTCATCGAACACCGTTGACCACAGACCCGACGATAAGCTCAACATCCCATCCTTTTTTGAGAAAGGCCGCAGCGCCTGACGACTTCCGCTAAGGCCATCTGCTTTCCTAATAGCGGAGCGGCCGCTTCCCAGCAGATCACGACGTTCGTTAGTGGATGTCCAGGGTGGCAAGCTGGTCGTTCGCGACGATGAACGAGCGTCCGAAGTTGGGGAGCGGGAAGGGCGGGCTGAATGTCCACTTGTGGGTCGTTCTCGCCGCTGGTGGACGTCGCTTACGGGTGCAGCGATGCCAGCAGCTGACATTGCCGCGCTCATAAGACAAGCTATGTTCAGTGGATGACGGTCTGGCATTCCCTTCTGGTCACTGCAGCGCTCACCACGATGCCGCCGAGTCAGGACAACCCGGCCCTGGTTCATAGTGGGGAGCGCGTCGTCAGGCTGTGGGGCGGCAGGACCATCGCCTTGAATTGCGCCGGATACGGCAAGTTCACTGTTCTGCTAGAGCCCGGCGATGGCGGCCGCCGCACCCACATGGCCTCGCTGTTCGCGGCGCTGTCGGACCGCTACCGCGTGTGTGCGTATGATCGCCGTAACGTAGGGGCCAGCTCCGCTGCTCAGCTACCGAGGCAAGCCGCCGACTTAACCAGCGACGCCTTCGCCGCTCTCTCCGCCGCAAACGAACGCGGTCCTTATATCTTGTTTGGCACCTCGATGGGCGGACTTCTCGTTCGATCGTACGCAGCTTCGCGCGGCGTCGCGGGGTTCGTGACGAGCAACCAGCCGGGCACGACGCTCGAGTGGACGCGGTTCGCCTATCCCGTGATGTCGCGGTCGCAGCAGGCAGCGGACGCGGCTTGGATGACCGGCGAAAACAACGAGCGGATCGACGCGACTGACCTTAGCAGAACGATCGATATGGTCGCACCGCCCCGCATCCCCTACGTGATCATGATTTCGACCGAGCGATTCCAGTGCAAAGCTGCGGAGATTTGCGGACCGCTCTACAACGCCTTCGTCGCGGCTTCCAGGGCTGCGGCACAAGCGGGCAAGAATGGTCAGCGGCGCATTCTTGATGGAGACCACGACCTGTACGTGACAAACTTGAGGGATGTCATCGCAGCGATCGACGATGTGGCCTTCGCCGCGCAAACGCAGTGAGTTTGAACATGATCGGCCACTGACAGCCGCCATTCTGCACTCCTCCAAGGACGGTTGTAGCGGCGCCCTCCATCCGCGTCCGTGCGCCCGTGGGTTCAACGTTTACGGGGCCGGCGGCGCCCGCTCGAGTTCCGTTTTCAGAAAGTCGACGAACACACGCGCTGCAATTCGAGCGGCACGACCCATCGGAAAGAAGGCGTGGACTGGCACGGATGCCGTCGTCCAAGCAGGAAACAGACGCTCCAGAACGCCGTTGCTGAGCTCCGTGTGCGCCGCCCAGGACATCGTCGACGTGATCCCCAACCCACTCGTGACGGCTGCCAATGCCCCGGACGTATCGTTGACCGACAGATGAGCCCGAACATCTACCGTTACGTTCTCCCCGGCACGCTCGAAGCGCCATGACGAGGATTGCGACGAGGCGGGCCCACCGACGATGCGATAATCCGAAAGCTGGCGCGGGTCGGTCGGTCGACCGCACCGTGCCAAATAGGCTGGCGACGCCACGATGACCCGCTGCATTCGGCCGATGAGCCTGGCCGTCCCGGAGCCCTCGGGCAGATTACCGACACGGATGCCGACATCAACCGCCTCGCGCACCATGTCCTGCCAACTGTCGTCCAGCAGCAGGTCGATCTGGAGCTTGGGATGCGCTTGAGCGAACGCCGGTAGGCGCGGGATGACGACGCGCATGCCCATGGTTGAGGGCATGCCGATCCGCAGCAGGCCGCTCAACTCGCCTGTCTCGCGCACACTGTTGTCGGCGTCATCGAGTGCGGCGAGGATCGGCTCGATCCGTGCGAGATAGGTTTGGCCGGCCTCGGTCATCATCACTGCGCGCGTCGTTCGCGACAGCAAACGCGTGCCGAGGCCGGCCTCGAGTTCCGCGATGATGCGGGAGACTTGCGACTGGGCCAGCCCGGCCTCTCGCGCCGCAGCCGAGAAACTGCCGAGCCGTGCAACACGCGAATAGAGTCTTAGAGCCAGGAGATCTCGCATTGATGCTGAATTAGCATGGAAGTTAGCCGATTTGAACGGCTACTCGATGCGGGCCTGAACGGGCATTTCCTCGCCATCGGAAGTGCCCAGCGCTTCCATCCAGAAGCGAAGGACCTGATCATGGATTTTCTCGAGACGCTCGCCACTCGCAATGCCGACTTTGCGGATCACCGTTTCAAGCCCGAGCTCAAGATTTTGCCGTCGGAACGGACGATGGTCATCGGCTGTGTTGATCCGCGTGTCGACCCGGTAGACGTGCTCGGGCTGGAGCCCGGAGAGGCCGTCGTGCTCCGCAACGTCGGCGGTCGCGTGACACCGGCGTTGATCGAGACGATGACGATCCTGCGCACCGTCGCGCAGGCGGCGGGTAAGGATATGGGGGCGGGCTGGAACCTGATCCTTCTCCAGCACACTGATTGCGGCATCAAGGGCTGCTATCATCACGCTCCCGAGCTGCTCGCGCCGTACATGGGCGTTCCGGAAGCGGAGCTGGACGGTCTCGCGATCACCGATCCGCGGGCGGCAGTCGCAATCGACGTTGCTCGGCTGAAATCCGCTCCCGAGCTGGCGAGCGGGTTTCGCGTCACCGGTCTCGTCTACGACGTTGCGAACGGCAAGATTCAGACGATCGTTCCAGCGGCTTTGCTCCGTGAAGATGGCGCCTGAGATGGATCGTTTCTCTGCACGGTGCGAGATGTTACACCACGATCAATGGCCGAAAATCTGACTTTCATCCACGCGGCGGACATACATCTCGATAGCCCGTTGCACGGCCTTTCGCGAAGTGACGAGGCCTTCTCGCGTCTGGTGCGTGGAGCGACCCGCAAGGCGTTTTCCAATGTCGTGGATCTCGCGATCGAGGAGGGCGCCGCGTTCGTCGTGATTGCAGGCGATCTCTACGACGGAGCGTGGAAAGACCAGTCGACCGGCCAGTTCGCCATCGCGCAGCTGGCGCGCCTGACAAGAGCCGGCATCCGGTCCGTGATCGCGTTTGGCAATCACGATGCCGAGAGCCGTGTGACCCGTCACCTGACGGCGCCCGAAGGTGTCTACAAGCTCAAAAGCGCCAGGTGCGAGAGCGTTCGGTTCGACGACCTCGGTGTCGTGGTTCATGGCCGCAGCTACAAGGAAGCGGCGACGACCGAGAACATCGCGTCGACGTACAGTCCGCCAGTGCCGGGCATGCTGAATGTCGCGCTGCTCCACACCGCGCTCGACGGCCATGAGGGGCATGCGAATTACGCGCCGTGCAGTCTGGGTGAGCTCCAGGCCGCGGGTCACGATTACTGGGCGCTCGGCCATGTCCACGATCACGCAATTCGATCCGATCACCCGCACGTCGTCTTTGCCGGCAACACCCAAGGCCGCCACATCCGTGAGACCGGCCCAAAAGGCGCGGTGATCGTCCGGGTCGGGGAAGGTGCCATCGTACATGTCGAGCACCGCGCCACAGACGAAATGCGATGGGCGCACGCGCGGGTGGACGCGATCGGTGCGGCCGATCCTCAGGAGGCGCTAGCGGCAATCCAGGCACAGTTGCGTCCTGCCGTTCTCGGAGCCGACGGTCGCCCGCTGGCCGCGCGCGTATCGATCACGGTCGATGGTTCACTCGCGCAGCGTCTTCGTGCTGACCCTGCCTGGTTTGAAGCGGAGGTCCGCGGCCATGCGGCCGGTGTTTCCGACGCGTTGTGGATCGAGCGTGTGAAGATCATCGCCAATGACGCCGCTCTGCCAACTGGCCTGCCGCCTGAATTGCTGGAGATGCTGGCGCAGGCGCTCGAGGATCCGGACTGCCTGCGCGTAATCGAGAATGCCATCGCGCCGCTGACGGCGAAATTGCCCGCAGACATCGGCGACCCTGATACCGCGCCGCTGCTCGCGTCCGCGCGGGGGCGGGACGGTGCGGCACTGGTTCGCGCTGCCAAGGCCCTTGTCGAAGCCCGGCTCGGCGAAGGCGCGCACTGATGCGGTTTCGGCAGCTGGAGCTCGTTCGCTACGGCGGCTTTGCCGATCGCGTCTTCGATTTCGGCAGTGGCGGCCCCGACCTGCATCTCGTCGTCGGACCGAACGAAGCGGGCAAGTCGACCGCACTGCAGGCGATCGGCGACTTCCTGTTCGGTATCCCCGGACAGAGCCGGCAGAACTGGCGGTACGACTATGGTCAGCTACGGTTGCGGGCGCTGATCGAGCACGGTGGTGATTTGCTCGATGTGACGCGCCGCAAAGGCAATCGCGACACCTTGCTGACGGCGGACGGCACGCCCTTCAAGACTGACCCTCTGGCCGCGCTCCTCGGCGGGATCGATCGGGCGGGGTTCGAACGCATGTTTGGGCTCGACCACGCCAAACTGCGCGAGGGCGGGGCGAGCATCATCGGCGGTCGTGACGATGCCGCCCGGATCACACTCGAGGCTGGGACGGGCGTATCGCATATCGGCAGTGAACTTGCCCGGCTGACCGAGGCGGCGTCCGCTCTATTCAAGCCAGGCGGGCAGAACCCGCCGGTGAACCGGTTGATGCGCGAGCGGTCGGAGGCGCTGGCGCAGGTACGACAGACCTCGATCAGCGATAGCGACTGGACCGAAGCCCGACGGCGTCGCGCCGATGCCGAAGCGCGCCGCACCGCGCTGATCGAAGAGGCCGAAGCGCTCGACCGTGAGCAGGCAAGACTGGATCGGGTGGGGAGGGCGCGTGCGCCGTACGCGCGGCTGAGTAACGCACGCGCCGAACTGGCGGGACTGGAGGGGTTGCCTGAGTTGCCACAGGACATCGCGGTACAGCTGGCAACCCTGCGTGCCGACCATGTCACTGCTACCGAACTTGGCGCTCAAGCCGAGGGTGACTTGGCTCGCGTCGATCAAGCCATCGCCGGTGTCGAGCCGCCTGGGTCGATCCTGTCCGAGCAAGAGCGGATCGAGGCTCTCGAGGAACAACGACCGGTCATCGCAAAGGCGGCAGGCGATCTTGATCGCCGTCGCGCCGAACTGGAGCGCATCGACACAAAGCTCGCCGCCGCGCTCGCCGATGCTCGGATTGCACCAAGGCAACCGATCCCGTCCGCCGGATGGCGCAAGCGTGCCGCTGCCCACCTCGATGCCGTTCGTGCGTTGAAAACACGCGAGGCGGCGATCGAGAAAGAGCGGGTCAAGCTCGATCGCGACCGGACTGCAAACGACCGTGATCTTGCGACGATCGGCGAAGCTGTCGACGTTGCGGCTCTGAACGCCGCGCTCCAGCTGTTGCCGACCGACGCTGAAAGCCGACTGGCGGACGCGGGCGCAGAGTCCGATCGCAAGCAGACGCTGGCGACCGAGCGCTTGTCCGCGCTCGCCCCATGGCAGGGGACCACCGCTGTTCTGCGCCCGCTCGCCATACCGAGTGAGGCCGAAGCCGCCGCGGTCCGTAGCGCTGTGGAGACGGCGAGGAACGATGCTGCAGGCGCTCGCAAGGACGCAGGGACCGCCGAAGCCAATGTCATCCGCGCAGAGGCAAGACTCAAGGGGCTGACGGCTGGCGGAACGCTGCCTACGCCGGACGTGATTGCAGCGGCCCGGCGCGAGCGCGATGCGCTCGTTTTGCAGGTTCACGAGCGACTGTTGGCACCACAGATGGACGCTACCGATGGCATCGGCGACGCTCTTGGCCGCGCGATTGCCGAGGCCGATCAACTCGCCGACCGGCGCGATGCCGAGGCGGCCCGTGTCGCCGAATATGTCCTGACGACTGTCTCCCTCGATGAAGCAAAGGCATTGCACGCAGCAGCTCTGAAGCGGCGGGAACAGCATCTGAATGAATTGGCTCAGGCCGAAAGGGACTGGACCGAAACCCTGAAGATGCTCGGGTTCGAGCGACCCCTCGCACCGTCAGAAGTATCCGGGTGGCTCACGAAGCGAACCGCAGCCCTTGAGGCAGATCGCGACGCCGCAGCAGCCGAACAGGCGCTCGTCGCACTAACGAACCGGTTCGGTGATGCGCGTCGCGCCATCGCGACCGCCCTTTCCGAGGCGAAGGGACCTGTAACATCCGACGACGATCCAAATCTGCTGTCAATCGCCAGCGCACACGCGGCGGCGCTGACGAACGCCGCGACCCGTCGGGACCGGCTGCTGACGGATCGTTCGGCGATCGAGAAATCGTCTGATGCACTCGACGTAGAGACTACGGATCTGGCGCAGGCGCGTGATGTGCTCGATCATGCAAGAGCCGAACTTGCTGGAGAGGCAGCGCTGCCTGCCGATGCAAGCGTCACCGTGCTTGGCGATGCGCTTGAAGCCATCGCGCTCGTGGTCGAGGAGTCCGGGGGACGCGAAACGATCGCGCGACAAATCGAGAGCATCGAGCGTGACCGCTCGGCATTCGATGCTGAGCTGGCGGCCGTGCTAGTGGCATTGCAGCTTCCCGCCGCTACCGACGCCGTTGAGACTGTCCGTCACCTTGCGGTCTCGCTGCGCGCGGCGATCCGCGCGCGTGATACGCTGGAAACCCTCGAAGCTGATCAGGCGCGCATCACCGGTGAGCTGGACCAGGCTCGGCGTCGGCTTGACGGCATTGCCGCGGCCATCACTACAGTGATGCAGGCCGCTGGGACGACCGGCGGAGCCGCCCTCGATGGGGTCATTGCCCGCGTCGCGCAGCGAGATCTGCTTCGCAGGGCCGAGCGCGAAGCGCTAAATGAGCTCGCCGGCACCGACAATGGTGCAGGACTTGATGCACTGGCGGCGGAAATCAACGATCTCTCCGTCGAGGACGCGTCGAGCGCGCGTGCCCGGATCGATGACCGCAGGCGTGAGGTGGCCGCCGAACGCGAAATTGTTGGTCGTACCCTGAATGCAGCCGACGAAGAGGTCGGCCGGGCCGCGAGCGAAAGCGCCGCAGCGGACGCTCAGCAAACGGTGTTCGATACGAGTGCTGCCCTGGCACAGGCCGCGGAGGAGCATATTCAGGCAGCGAGTGCGGCTGCGCTGCTGCGCTGGATGCTCGACCGCCATCGCACAACAAATCAGGCGCCGCTGATCGCGAGAGCAGGGGTCTTGTTCACCAAAGTAACCGGCGGGGCATTTACCGGCCTTTCCGTCGGCTACGATAATGACGATCGGCCGATCATTCTTGCCCGACGAATTAGTGGCGAAGAGGTTCGCGTCGAGGCGCTCAGCGAAGGAACGCGCGATCAGCTGTACCTCGCACTTCGACTGGGCTCAATCGAGAACCGCGCCGGCGTAGGCTCGTTGCCGGTCGTCTGTGACGATCTACTCATCACCGCCGATGATGGCCGGGCGGCTGCCCTCTTCCGGGTGCTCGCTGCGGCGTCTTCCCATAGCCAGGTTATCGTTTTCAGCCATCATGCCCATCTGATTGATGTCGCGCGTACCGCGGTCGGGCCGGACGGCTTTAGGCTTCACACCATCGAACCTGTTGGCGCGATCGCGGCATAGTAGAGCTCAGGCACGCGCGGGGGAGACAGCGCCTACCCGATGTCCATCGCATCTAGCAGCTGCGGTATGGCAGACCGCAGGTTGAAGTATCCCTTAGTTGCCTTCGGCCACGCGCGCTCATCCCAATGTCGACGCACCTGGATGCACGCTGGAAGCGCGGCGGCGGATGGGCCAATGGGCGCCCAAGGCGTCACCACCGGCAGATCGCCCGCCCACCCGTCGTCGACCGAAGCTGCCGGGCAGCCATAATGCGCTCCAGCCCGGGCCAAGGCATCTGCCATCGCTTCGCTATCGGCGGAACGGACCTGCTCGGATGCGCCGTCCGCATGAACGATCAGCCCGCCGATCGCCCTGACCTGCGCGCCCCCGAGATCGAGGCTTTCGAAATTGAGATCATCGAGATGCAGCAGGAGCGCCACGTCGCCGTGGGGCAACGCGTTGACACGTGCGAGCGGCACCACCCGGTGGTTGATGTCTTCCGTCAACGGCTCCGGATCGTCGTTCAAGCCGGCCGGATTGAATCGGCCTTTGGTATACCGGGCGATGTTGTCTGCGCGCGCAGCGTAGACCTTGCCGCGAGTGTGCAGGCCAGCGACCCAGCGCCAGGACAGGGTATTGCTGGCGGAATCGCCATCCAGCAGGTGGCGTAGGAAAAATTCCGCCCCCAGCGCCCAGGGCAGACGAAGCGTGAAGATCCAGATCGACGCGAACCACATCCGCGCGTGGTTGTGCAGGTAGCCCGTCGCGACGAGCTCCCGCGCCCAGTCGTCGAATCCTTCGATGCCCGTGGTGCCCGCCTCGGCGGCGGCGACGGCCTGCGCGTCGGGGAAGTCCTGCCGCTGCCGGTCGCGCTCCTGCCGTACGGGTCGGTCGGCTACCACGGCGCGCCGGCCGAGCTCCGCGACGTCCCGATCGGCACCCACCTGCACGGACAGTTCTATGCCGACGGGCCGGCGTC
>JAYVRZ010000202.1:0-41092 GCA_043775965.1 Sphingomonas sp. | reverse complement strand
CGGGAGGATCAGCTCGATCTGCCGAACCAGTTCGTCCTCGTCGTGCGCACGCAGCACGCCCGCGATCGGGAGATCGACGATCGACGGATCCACCGCTACCGGCTGGCCGATCATCCGCTCGTAGTCGTGGGCCAGCGCTGCCAGCGTCGCCGAGGTGTAGACCAGTTCACCGGTCCTCCATGAGACTGCGTTCGCCGGCACGATATCGGTGATTTCATCCCGCGTAGCACCGCGCAGCCGCGATAGCGCCCTGCCAGCTGGCAGAATCACCGTTCGACCAGGATCGTCAGCCGCGGACACGGATACTGCGCCGCGCGATACCGACACGCCGAATGCACCGTTCCGGGCGGTCACGCCGAACGCGGTACCGAGCACGCGTACTTCGCGTCCGATCACCGAGACGGTGAACGGGCGATCCGCATCGTGGCGCACGTCGAACGCGGCCTCGCCCGACGTAAGCGTGATCGCACGTGTCGCACCGTCAACGCGCGCGACCAGCGAGGTGTCGTGGTTGAGCGTGACCCGCGTTCCGTCCGCCAGCGTGACGTCCCGGACATGCGTTGCATCTGTCGCATAGGCGATGCCGGGCGGCCTGGCCGGCTGCATAGCCGATGGCCAGGCCAGGACTGCGGCGACGCTCGCGGCTGCGGCAGTCAGCGGCAGCCATACCCACCGTCTGCTACGATCCGTTCGCGCCTCGCGCACCTCCGCCAGATCGACCACATGCCCCGTTGCTTCGCCCCGGTCGGTTTGGGGACCGGAGGCGAATACGCCTCGAAGATCGGGATTCTCCACTGCGATCCAGCGCGCTTCGACGCGCGCGTAGGTAGCAGGATTGGCCGGATCCGCGTCCAGCCAGTTACAATGCGCGATCCAGACGTCCTCATCATCGCAATCCTGCAACGTGACGAACCATGTGATGGCCGCCTCAGTTCGTGCATCGTCGTCGACATCATCCGTCATTGCCCGCCCCCGCCTTCGCTCATGGCGCAAGACGAAGCCGGGCGTGAAGCGCCGCAGTCATTGCATATCGGCATGCGGTTCCAGGCCATGGCTATTCCTCCACCCTCGACAGGCTCTTCATCGCGCGCATCATGTGCTTCTCGATCATGCTCTTCGAAACGCCGAGACGTGCCGCGACCTCGCCGTGCGAAAGGCCTTCGAACTTGTGCAGGCGGAATGCCTCACGGGTCGATACCGGAAGGTTCTCCAGGGCGACCTGCAGGCGTCGCAGCCGATCCCGTGCGATAAGCGTCCGGTCGGCTGCGATCGTGTCGTCGAGGCTTTCGCCGTTTCCGGCCGTCGTGGTGGTCGTGGAGCACCACTGGTCGTCCCGTACCTGCCGGGCGCGTTGCTGACGCAACCGATCGAGCATTACATTGGCGCAGAGCCGGTACAGGAATGCACCCGCGTTTCGAACGTCCGCATCGGCGGGAAGCGAGACGACGCGTAGATAGGCTTCCTGCAGCAGGTCGTCGGCATCGACATCTCCGACCCGGGCGACGAGATAGCGACGCAGTTCATCCCGCCGCGCGAAGAAGGCGTTGGTAAGGGGCGTTTGCGGCGTCATCGCTTCATTGTCGTCCTTGCCGTGGCCGGAATCGACTGAACGGTGACCCGGTGCTGTTACCGTGATCACCGGACTTTGGCAGCACCTTTAGTACAACCTAACCTCGGTTATGGATCGAGCCGTTTTCAGGTCAGCTTCGTCGCGTCGCAATCTCGAAATGTGATCGCGGACAGGTCACGAAAAACATCTCTTTTGCGACAGTGTGCAGTGGCACACGGTGAGACATCAACTGAATGGACGTCCTCGGCGTCGAGGGCCAGCCGGTCGAGCGCTTCGCAGACAACGAGATGGACGGCACCGGTTTCGATGTCGCGCAACAGCTTTATCAATCCCGGTCGGTCGCGGCGATAGCCTGATTGCTCGGGATCGAGATAAGTCGCGACAACCGTGCCGCCCAGATAATCGACGAGCCTCATGCATGACGCCGCCTGATCGGCACTCGACGTGGCCGTCTGCATCACCGTCGAATGGCGGCCATACAGCGCGACACGGGGAGGGTAGCTGTTCATCTTATGGTGCTTTCCGAGGGGGCAGGATTTGATCATGTGCAGTGCACTTCGAACAAGAATGGTGCTGCTCCGCTGCTGCTGCTCGAGCCATCAACCGAACAAGTTGACCAAGCGCATATGCGTGCATGTCGTCCGCCGGAGCGGAAGAGGAAACCGCGTATGTCGATCGACGTGCCATGCCCGGCACTGTGGCGGGCTTTGCGGATAGACGAGTGGGTAACGCGAAATTGTTTATGCATGCTCAGGCAAACCAAAGGGCGGGATCGTGCACGAGAACGGTGATGGCGTCACCGGGGTGAACGCACCGGAATTCTTTTCTGGCTGCATCGACCATCGCTCTGCCGGCGTTCGTATTTTCAAACCCGCAGGATCGTTCCGCATGATGGCGATCCATTGCGAGATGACGACGTAGGAACATCGATGTTCTGACCAGCGCTCGTGACGAAATTTTTGATTTCGCTGCGGAAACTGCACCGTTCCAATGTTCCACCGCGTGATAATTCAGCTCGAAGTGTCCGGTCACCGCTTGATCCGAAAGGGCGGCGTCGATGCAAATGTCGATGCGGGCTTTTGCATTGAGCAGAGCCATGGCCAGAATGACGCTGCTTTCCGAGCCGGTGATGCCAATTCGCTCAATTACAAATTCCCTGCGTCCGAGACCTTGCTTCGACAGCGTCGATCGACTGAGCGAGGTTACGCTGCTGAGTTCTGCGACGAGGGACGCGGCGACCTTCGCTAAAGACGATGACCGGTCGCGGCCTCGAATCAAGCGCGACTGAATACGTTCGGCTATTGCAATCAAGCGCGGATCACGCAGCCAGTTTGGCACTTCGCTTAACGGGGCTGTTGTCGTTACGGACAGTTGGCCGATGTTGATATATAAGCCTGCCATAGCCGCCAAAATCTGTTGGGCAGGTCGACGACAGTGAAGATGTCTTCTAATTCCGGCCACTGCTTTGCGGAGCGGCTCCGACACTCGCCAAGGGCCGCGTTCACGAACCTTTGGATGTAATCGACGAGCTGCCTGCTCGTAGGATCAACGCTGGTCCCACCGACGTCCAGCAACTCGCGCGTAAACTCACTAGCGAGCGGGAGACACGCGTTGAAGGAGCATCCGCGCCGACAGTCAGCAAGTTACCAGGATTGTATGCCAAGTGCGTGCACTCTCCGTGGTGATCGCTTGCAGTCAGTGCGGCAATGGCATGCATTAATGGTGGCCAAATTCTTTACCTTCCAGTGTTCCACCGCGCGATGGAAGTGGCAACCGCTAGAAGGGGTATGTCCTTATCTGACATTCGTGACGGCAGCCTGATCACACCGTCCGACGGGAGGAAACGAAGCTGAATGAATGACGGGTCTTGGGCAACTGAGCGAAGCGCTTAAACGACAGCATATGGGTCGTCTGACGGGGGGGGGGGCACGCATACACGCGCAAGGCATCAGCAGAAGGCTATGTTCGAATGCCACGACCCACTGACGCTGTCCCCGTCGTGTAAGAATACCGGTCTAGGCGACCCGGCAGGGCGTCTGGAGCATGTGTTGGGTTGGCTGCGTGACATCGATCGCTGGTTTCTCGCCGAGGTGTTGCCGCATGCAGCGGCCTATCGGGCGAAGGCGGCGTACCTTTGCGGCCGCGATAATGCCGAGGATCTGGTCCAGGATGCCTATGCGCGGGTCCTGAAGACGCCGGATTATCGCGCGATCGTCACGCCGCGCGGCTTCGTCCTGACGATCGTGCACAATCTTGCGCTCGAACGCTTGCGACGGGCGAACGTGGTGCGGATCGACGCGTTCGCCTCGCTCGATATGCTGGGGGTCGCGGACCCGGCGCCGGACGCGTTTGCGATCGCCTCCGGACGATCCGAGTTGCAACGCCTGCTCGACCTGATCGACGCGTTGCCCGCGCAATGCTCGCGCGTCCTGCATATGCGCAAGGTGCAGGGCATGCCGCCGGGCGACATCGCCGACGCGCTTTGCCTATCGCTCTCGACCGTGGAAAAGCATATCGCTAAGGGGCTGGCCCTCATCACCAAAGCCCGGCGCGATAGCGAAGTCCAGTGGGAGGAAGCGTGGCCGGCCATTCCGACATCCCGCAGCGTCATGCCGACCTGACCGACGAGGCTGCCGGTTGGCTGGCCGCGCTCGACGCGGGATCGGCGAACGTCGTGGCATTCGAGGTCTGGCGCGCTGCCGATATTCGCCATGCCGTAGCCTTTGCGGAGGTGGCCGGTACGTGGCGCGATCTCGACGCACTGCGCGGCGCACAGGGCGAGAGGCGGGCGGCGCTTGAAACACCATCCCCGCCGAAAGCCGTCATACGGCCAAACCGGCGCCAGATCCTGCGGGCCACCGGCTCGATCGTGACCGTTGCGGCGGTTGGCGGTGGCATCGCCTACCGCGCCGCCGCGCGCGATATGGCGGAGACCCGGGTCGGCCAGCGTATGACGGTCGCGGTGACGCCCGGCATAGCGCTCGACCTGAACACCGATAGCCGCGTCTACTGGCGGACGGGCGCGCCTGTACGCCTTTGGCTCGATCGCGGCGAGATCGCGCTGCTGCTGGCGGTCGACCATCGCCTGCAGTTGCTGACGCCGGGGGGGCAGTTCCAGCTCGATCCGGGTGCGTACAACGCGCGGCTACGCGGCGCCGGTTGCGAATTGGCGGTGCTGGCGGGCGGGATTTCCGCTGGATCGACGACGCGTCTCGGTTCGGGCGATGTCGCGCTCGTCACTGCGGGGCAGGTGCGTATCCAGCCGCGCGAGGATCTCGGCGGGGTCACGGCATGGCAGCATGACACGCTGGTGCTCAATGGCGAAAGCCTCGACTATGCGGTCGCGGAAATGAACCGGTATCTGCCGAACACGATCGTGATCGGCGATCCCGCGCTGTCGCGGCTCCGGGTGGGTGGCAGTTTCGCGACCACCCGCCCTGCGGAATTCCTGCGTGCGTTGCGCAGTTCGTTCGGCATCCGCGCAACCGCTGGCCCGTCAGGCGAGATCGTCCTGACCCGAGCGTAAAGTTTATTTTTGCGGTCGATAGCGGTTTGTCGGCGCTCATCCATCCCTGCACCGTCACACGGTTCCATGCGGGGATACCATGTTCAAGTTTTTGACGACGACGGCCATCGTGGCGGTGGATGTGGCGGCGGGTGTGGCCGTGGTGATGCCTGTTGCCGCCACCGCACAGGCGCAGGCGCCACGCGTCGATTTCGATATCAAGGCGTCCGACACCGCGACCGCGCTCAACGCGTTCGCCCGGCAGGCGGGTGTGCATGTCAGCTTTCCCTACGATGCCGTCGCCAATCGGCGTGCGGCGGCGCTGCGCGGTCGGTTCACGCGCGGCGAGGCGCTGCGCCGTCTGATCGCGGGGCAGGGGCTGATGGTCGCCGAGGAGACTGCCTCGATGATCGCGCTGAAGGTCGTTCCCGTCGAAACGCCGGAGGTTTCCCCGGAAACTGCGGCCACCAACACCGAAGGGCAGGATATCGTCGTGCTCGGCCAGGGCCAGTCGCGCCAAGTGCAGACGGTCTCGGCCAAGGCGATGGCGAAACTGACCGGCGGCTCGTCGCCGCTGCGCTCGCTCGGCAGGCTGCCGGGTGTGAACTTCGATTCCTCCGACGCGCACGGTACCTATGAAGCGGCGACGCAGCTGTCGATCCGCGGTTTCCTGACCGACCAGATGGGCTTCACGCTCGACGGCGTACCGCTCGGCAACATGCAGTATCGCAATAACAACGGCCTTTCGATCAACCGTGCGCTGCTCAGCGAGAACAACGGCGCCGCGACGCTGTCGCAGGGCAGCGGCGCGCTTGGCACCGCATCGACCAGCAACATCGGCGGCACGGTCGACTTCACCTCGATCGATCCGACCGACAGGTTCGGCGTGGATTTCGCGCAAAGCTATGGCAGCGCCGGTTCGTGGCGGAGCTTTGGGCGGGCCAACTGCGGCGACCTGCCCTGGGGCGGGCGGCTGGCGGTGTCCTACGCGCATGACCGGCAGGGCAAATGGCGCGGCTGGGGCAAGCAGGTGCAGGACCAGTTCAACGCGAAATACGTCCAGCCACTGGGCGACGCGGTCAAGTCGACCACGTTCCTCGACCTGATCGACCGGCGCGAGGACGATTACAACGACGTCTCGCTCGCCCGCCTCAAGACCTATGGCTACAGGTTCGACAACATCCGCGATTTCGCGCTGGCCGAGCAGCTCGCGACGATCACGCAGAATGGCGGCACGCCGCCGGCGCCGTTCGCTGCGGCGGACGACACGATCTATCAAGGCGGTGGCGTGCGGCGCGATCTGCTGGCGTACGAGAAGCTCGGTTATGCGCTGGGGTCGCGGCTGACGGGTTTCACCACCGGCTACATCCATCTCGACAAGGGCATCGGCACCTATGCGAGCCCGTACGACGCGACGCCCGCGGCGTTCGGCGGATCGCCCATCGCGGTGTCGGCGCTGCGCTACGACATCAACCGGAAGGGCGTCATCTCGCGCCTGAAGTTCGACGCCGGCGACCACAAGATCGAGGGCGGGATCTGGTACGAACGCAATGGCTTCAACCAGGGCTCGTATCTCTACGGCCTGTAACAGGGTGTGGCACCGCGCGAATTCCAGAAATTCTACGCCAACCCGTTCAAGACCAATTTCTATAATGAATACGTCACGAACACCGTCCAGTTCGACATCAGCGATACCTGGCAGGCGACCCGCGCGCTGCGGCTGAACGCGGGCGTGAAGGGCATGGTGTCGACCAACCGCGCGCACAGCGTCTTCAGCACCAAACCGATCGACGGCTCGATCCAGGCGAAGAACTGGTTCCTGCCCACCGTCGGCGCGCTCTATACGCTGGATGGCGATAACGAGCTGTTCGCCAACTATACGCGCAACATGGCGGCGTTCGTCGCGTCCACCTCGAGCGGCCCGTTCTCAAGCAGCTCGCAGGCCGGGTTCGATTTTATCCGCAACGGCCTGAAGCCGGAGATGACCAACACGGTCGAGGCCGGCTACCGCTTCCACGACCGCGATCTGCAACTGTCGCTGACCGGCTATTACGTAAAGTTCACCAACCGCCTGCTCGCGTCGTCGATCAGCGCGACGATCGTCGGCAACCAGAACGTGCTCCAGAACGTCGGCAGCGTCTCGTCGCGCGGCGTCGAGGCGGCGGCGAACTGGAAGTTCGCGCACGGCTGGTCGGTCTACGGCAGCTATGCCTATAACGATGCGACCTATGACGACGACGTCCAGCCGCTCGGCGGCGCGATCGTCGCCACCAGCGGCAAGCAGGTCGTGGCGTCGCCGAGGAACGTCGGCACTGCCGAGCTCAACTACGACGACGGCACGATCTGGGCCGAGGTCAACGCGTATTACCGCAGCGCGCGCTATTACAGCTATCTCAACGATGCGAAGTTGCCCGGCGCGGTGAACGTCAACCTGTCGGCGGGCTATCGGTTCAGCCGGATGTTCGACGTCCAGTTCAACCTGACCAACGTGTTCGACAAGAAATACATCGCCTCGACCGGGACCGCCGGGTTCGTCACCTCCGATCCGAACGGCACCTACACGACGCTGCAAACCGCGGCGCCGCGCCAGGTGTTCGGCACGGTGCGCGTGCATTTTTGAGCGTTGCTGCCGCGCAACGGCAATCCTCCTTCGTCCTCATGTCGACAGGTGCATCATGGAACGTCGCAATCTTCTGAAGCTCTCGCTCGGTGCGCCGCTGGTCGCCTTGACGGCGCGCGCCGCTGCGGCCGCGGAAACGCCCGAGCGGGCTGGCGACAGCTTCAGCTTCGCGTTCGTGGGCGATTGTCATATCCGGCCGGAACTGGGCGCGGATCGCGCCTGCGCGCAGTGCTTTGAACAGATTTCCGCATCTTCGGTCGATTTCGTGATCCAGGGCGGCGATCATGTCGAGGACGCGCTCGAAGCGTCGCGCGCACGCGCGACGCTGCTGATGGATCTCTATCAGCGCACCGAACGCGCGCATCTGCGCAAGCCGATCCACCATGTCATCGGCAATCACGACTGCCTGGGCGTATTCCCCAAAAGCGGGATCGACCCGTCCGCGCCCGATTACGGCAAGCAATTCTACATCCAGCGTTTCGGCGCGCGCTATTATGCCTTCGATCACAAGGGCGTACACTTCGTCGTACTCGACTCGATCGTCCTGACGTCGGATCGGAGCTACGAAGGCCGCGTCGATGGCGTCCAGTTGGAATGGCTGCGCGCCGATCTCTCCGCGCAGCCAAAGGATATGCGGATCGTCGTGGTGACGCACATTCCGCTCGTCACGGCGATGCAATGCTACGAGCCGGAGTCCTGGCTAGGCACTCCGCACAATTGGACGTTCGTCGTAAATGGCCGAGAGGTGCTGCGCATCCTGCGCGACCATGACGTATTGGCGGTGCTGCAGGCGCATAGCCATGCGTACGAGCGGATCGAGCTTGACGGGATCTCGTTCATCACGACCGGCGCCGTCGCCGGTGCGGACTGGCGCGGGTCGTTCCTCGGCACGCCGGAGGGTTATACCGACATCACCATTGCTGGTCGCAAGGTGGAGAGCCGGTACAGGACCTATGGCTTCACCAGTGTCGATCGACAGGATGTGCCGATCTGAGCACGACGTGCCAACGGCTACGCGGGCTTTTTAAAGTTTTCCTGAGTCTTCGAGACCCTGGCTTGATATCCCTTAGAAGCGCGCAATTGACGTGACCCTAGAAGGTTTAAAACTTGCCCGAGGGCGCATGAAGCTGGGAGACATGCGCACTGACTTTCCCTTCGCGGTCGAAGATGAACAGGCGTCCGGTTTCGGTAAACAGCTGGCAGCTGCTGAGTGTCCGCAACTGGGTCCTTGGATCGATAGGTGGATCGACGCCACTTCCAGAATGCAGGTCGAACCGTACGTAGCGGGCAGGATAGACGTCGGCCCGCCGCACCGCTGAGCCGGATGGACCGCCGTTTCAAATCGCGATCCGACACGTCAAATGTCTCCTTCTTCGCGATCGCGGTACCACTTTAGCAGTTCGACGCGCTCGCGCATAAGCTTCTCGACCTCGGAACTGTATAGCAATGGCGCAATGCTGCCGTGTCCGGGGTGGTTTATTCCAGAACGGTACTCAGCCTGCCTATCACGATAAGCGTCCCATGCCGCCTGACTAGCTTCAAGGTCCGCGTCCTTCCGGTCCGGGTCGAGAGCCGTCAGGATTTCGACAAGTTCGTTGTTCACCTTCGCTGCCTCCGCCGCCGCAGCGACGTTCATCTCAAATTGGGTGATGGGGTAGTCGCCGTACAGCAGAGTGTTGAGCGCCTCGTCGGCCGCATTCACGAATTGCGATGCTGAAGAAAATATACGCTGCGAGCGTCTCAGTCTCGACGTCCTGCTGATCCGGCAGCTCATGCACGAAGATGTGCCGTTGCTCGAACAGTCCGGCGAGAACGGTACGAACCATTTCTGGGCTAGGCATGATCGGTTCCGACGGCCGATCCCCGACCCTGACGGCCCAGCGATCAACCACGCCATGAAGATGGCCGAGGAACGGCTTGTCCATCAGCTTAGAAAAAACGCGGTCGATGTCACCGACGCCGTTGATCGGAAGCTCGTGCGACACGAGTTCTCCGAATGACACTTCTTTGCCGACGAGTGCCCGTGCGAGCGCAAAGTCGATCTTGAGCGTACCTTTGACCGAGTCCGCGCCGCGGGTTGCGTAAGGGTCCCCGGCGTCGATTATCTGAGCGGCCCATTCCCGTGTGAAGACCTCAAGGATCGTCACCAGCCGTATTACGATGAATTGGTGCGGAACTCGAAAGGCGGCGCCGTTCCAGCCGTCCACGAGCGCCGAAATTTCGCTCGTCCCCCGCGAGTGACCGAGCCCTTTGCCGCGCATCCGAACGCCCGCGATCTCAGCCAGCTTGTCCCGTGCCGGCCTAAAGGTAGTGCCCATTACACCGGGGTGCCAACCAGTTCTTTTTATCCGATAGATCGGCCGACGTTGGGCGCCTAGCTTGTGGCAAAACCCTAATGAACGAATGTCCAATGTTCAGAAGCGGGAGGTTGGGGCTGAATATCCGGGTCTGGGTCTTTCGTTCGCAATCGGGCACCACCATGCAGACGTCAGGCGAAGATGTCGGTGAGCCGGTCTGCGTCGGGACCGTCCTTCCAGTCGCGCAACTCGATGAAGAGCGAGGCGCCGACCGTGGTGAACCAGGTCAGGACGACGGTCGTGACGATCGACTGCAGCAGCTGGACGATAAACGACGGTTGCGCCGGCACCGGCATCCGGACCTGGCCCCCGCCGGTGAGCGCGCCCAGCGAGCCGTAGCCGGCCATGCTCCCGACACCTATCGCGATCGAGGCGAGCAGGTAGATGGCGAAGGCCAGCAGCAGGATACCGAACACATGCCACCGCGCGCCCTTGGTCAGGAAACGGCTGCGGCCGAACGCGCCGAACACGCCCGGATGCTCGGCGACGATCGCGGGCAGCGCGACCGACCACATGACGGCGAGCATGATCCCAGGCACGACGAGGAATATTATGCCGACCCAGATGCCGAGCAGCATCAGCACGTAGACCGCAAACAGCGGCAGGCATCGCGACGCGCCGACCTGCAGCATCTCGCGCGGGTCCGCCGGCCGTCCCTCGTCATGCGCGACAGTCGCCTGGACCAGTGCCCCGCTGGCGATCAGCCACAGCGCGCCGACGATGAGTCCGTAGACTCCGGCCAGCGCATATTGCCCCTGCCGCACGTTCTGAAACATCGCCGCACCGAGGCCGATCCGGCCGAGCAGAAGCGACGGCAGCGCTATCAATGCAAAGCTGACGCCGAGCGTCGCGAGCGGATTGTCCTTGATGACGTTCGCGCTGCGTCCGAATACGCTGCCCACGGAAATACCAAGGCGTGTCTCGACGATCGTGCGGCTGGCCATTGTCTTTCCCCCAAGTCCCTGCCGGTGATGGTGGCAAGCGAAAGTCGCGCTGTCCAGTTCGATCGGGTCGCACGAATGGCGGATTGCACCGATGGCCGATCCGGCTAAGTCAGGCTCGGGGACATCGCGGGATCGCTGGGAGGGTGACATCGGGGCTTCAGGACATGATGTGGCGGCGGGAGCGGCGACGGGGGCCGATCGACTGGCGGCGGCTCATGCGGCGTTGCGCGCCGACCCGTCGATCCAGTTCAGCCTGACCCGCCCGCCGGTGCCGCCCGAGCCGCCGGCATGGCTCAAGACGCTCGGACGCTGGCTCGCCGACCTGTTCAGGCCGATCGGGCGGCTGTTGCGCTGGCTGACCAACCTGATGCCCGACGCACCCTATGCGCGCATCCTGCTATGGACCCTGCTCGCCGGCATCGCGGCGGCGGTGATCTGGATGATTGTCGCGCGGATCCGCTCGGGCGAATGGCGTCTTCCCGCGCGACGGCGACGCGCGGGTCCGACGCCGGACGCCGATCATGACGAGTGGCTGCCCGACGTGGCGCCGGCGCGGGCATGGCTGCGCGAGGCGGACCGGCTCGCCGCGGAGGGCCGCCATGCCGAGGCCATCCATTATCTGCTGTTCCATTCGATCGATGACATCGCCCGCCGGCGCCCGGCGCTGCGGCGACCGTCGTTGACCAGCCGCGAACTCGCGTCCGCGCCGATGTTGCCGGCTGCGGTCCGGCCGCTGTTCGCGCGCATCGCCGGGCTGGTCGAGCGTAGTCTGTTCGGTGGACGCCCGGTTACCGACGGGGATTGGCAGACTGCCCGCACGGCCTATGCCGACCTGGCCCTGCCAGTACGGTGGCACGCGTGAGCGCGGTGGGCCTCCACCGCGCGGGTGGTGCGGACAGGATATTCTCGCCGCTGACAGTGGCGCTGCTGCTGATCATCGGCCTGATCGGTTTCGCAGGATCGTTGCTGTTGGGGGCCTATGCGCCCGATCTGAAGTCCGGGCGGAATGCCGGATCGCATGCGCTGTCCAACGCTGCGACCGGCTATGCCGGTATCGTCGAACTGGCGCGCGCGACCGGGCGCCATCCGCGCGTGCTGCGATCGGACGCTGGTTGGAAGACAGAGGATCTGGTGATTGCGACACCCGATCATGGCACGACCGACATGAGCAAGTTCATCGCGGCACGCCGTGGCCTTGCGACGCTGATCGTACTGCCGAAATGGGCAACGGTTGCGGACGATAAGACGAACGGGTGGGTGGATGTCTGGGGGCTGCTGCCGGCATTCGATCCCGCCGGCGTGCTTGCTCCCGCAACGGTGATGGCCGTGACCCGTCGCCCGAGCGGCGCGCGCCCGTTGCGCCCCGTCCGCTGGGCACCGCCGTCGCTGGCGGTGGCAGCTCCGCAGCCATTGCAGGCGGTCACCTCGGCGGCGTTGCAACCGCTGATCACCGATGATGCGGGACGGATCGTGCTGGGACAGGTCGGTTACAGCAGCATCTACGTCCTTGCCGACCCCGACCTGCTCAACAATCACGGCATCCGCCGGCTGGACCAGGCCCGGGCGGCGCTGGACCTGCTTGATTTCGTCAACGCGACTGGCGCAAACGGCATCGCGTTCGACGTGACGCTGAACGGCCTGGGCCTGGGACGCAGCCCGCTGAAGCTCGCGTTCGAACCGCCGTTCCTCGCGATGACGCTGGCGATCGTGGTGGCGCTTGCGCTGGTCGGATGGCAGGCGCTGGTCCGCTTCGGCACGCCCCGGCCGCCGACCCGCGCGATCGCGTTCGGCAAGACCGCGCTGATCGACAACAGCGCGATGATCGTCCGCAAGGCGGGCCGCGAAGGGATGCTGGGTGGGCGCTATGCCGCGCTGATCCGCGAGCGGGCCCGGGCGATCTTCGGCGTTCCCGTGCGCATGACGGATGACGAAGCGGATCACTATCTCGACGACCTCGGGGGAACGACGCGGTTCAGCGCGCTGGTTGCCGACGCGGGGCGTGCCGCGCATCGCACCGATATGCTCGCAGCGGCGCAGGCGCTGCACCGATGGCAACAGGAGAAGACACAGTGACGGTAGAAGAGGTTCAGGCGCTCGGACAGGCGATCCGTGCCGAGATCGGCAAGGCCGTGATCGGCCACGACGCCACCGTCGACCTGTTGCTGGTCGCGTTGTTCGCCGGCGGGCATATTCTGCTGGAAGGGCCGCCGGGTACCGCCAAGACGTTGCTCGCCCACGCGTTCGCAAAGACCGTCGGGCTGGAGTTCGGGCGTATCCAGTTCACGCCGGACCTGATGCCGGGCGACATCATCGGCGCCAATCTGTTCAACTTCCAGACCTCGACCTTCACCCTGACGCGGGGCCCGATCTTCACCGAATTGCTGCTGGCGGACGAGATCAACCGGACCTCGCCCAAGACGCAGGCCGCATTGCTCGAGGCGATGCAGGAGCGCACCGTCACGATCGACGGCGAGAGCCTGACGCTGAGCAATCGCTTTACCGTCGTCGCGACGCAGAACCCGATCGAGCAGCAGGGCGTCTATCCGCTGCCCGAGGCGCAGCTCGACCGGTTCCTGTTCAAGCAGACGGTGTCCTATCCGACCGCGGCGGAGGAGCGCCGGATCGTCGCGGACCACGGCGCGCGGTCGACCGCCATGTCGCCCGCGGACTGGGGCATCACGGCGTGCGCCGATGCGGCGACGATCGATGCGGCGGTCAGGACGGTCGCGAACGTGCGGCTGGTCGACGAGGTGATCGACTATATCGTCGCGCTGGTCCGCGGCACGCGCGATGTCGCCGATCTGGAAAGCGGCGCTTCGCCACGGGCGGGCGCGATGCTGGCAGGCGCCGCGCGGGCGCGGGCGGCGCTCGACGGCCGCGACTTCGTGATCCCGGACGACGTGAAGACGCTGGCGCCCGCGTTGCTGCGCCACCGGTTGATCCTGTCGCCCGCAGCGGAGATCGGCGGGCGCGCGATCGAGGACGTTGTCGCGCAGATCATCGAGACGATCGAGGCGCCGCGTTGATCTATCCGACCCGCATCGCGGTGCTGGCGGCGGCGATCGGCGTGCCGGTCACGCTGCTGGTGGCGATGCTGTTTCCGGCGACCTGGTATGCGGGTCTCGGCTGGCCGCTGGCGGTGCTGGCGCTCGTGCTCGCCGATGCGGTGCTTGCCGGTGCGCGGGCGCGGGTCGCGCTGGTTCTGCCGCGGTCGGCGGCGGTCGGCGTTCCCCTGCTTGTGCCGATTGAGATCGAGATCGCGGCGCGTCGGGCGGTGAGTTCGGTACAGCTCGCACTGGCGCCCGATCCGCTGCTGGCGTTTGCCGACACCGCGCCGCTAGAAATTGCGCTGGCGGCCGGCCAAGGCACCGGGACGATCGCGCTGACGCCGGTGCGACGCGGCACGGCGCGGCTCGGCAGGATCTGGGTGCGCTGGGCGGGACCACTGGGCCTGGCTTGGCGGCAGGCACGGATCGACGAGGACCGGACATTGCCGATCCTCCCCGATATCGAGCCGGTCCGTCGGCAGGGCGCACAGATATTTCAGCGCCATGCGGTGCAGGGCCTGCTGGCGCAAAGCGATCGCGGCGACGGCACCGATTTCGACGCGCTGGTCGAGTTCCGATCGGGCGTGGACCGGCGCGCGATCGACTGGAAACAGTCCGCGCGGCACAGGAAGCTCTATGCCAAGGAATACCGGACCGAACGCAACAGCCAGATCGTGTTCGCGATCGATTCCGGGCGGCAGATGTCGGAGCCGGTCGATGGCATCCCGCGCGTCGATCGCGCGGTATCGGCGGCGCTGCTGGCCGGATGGCTCGCGCTCAAGCTCGGCGACCGGGTGGCGCTGCATGCGTTCGATTCGCGGCCGCGGATGGCGAGCGGGTTCATCGGCGGGGCGGGGGCGTTCACCGAACTCCAGCACCTCGCCGCCGGGATCGACTATAGTGGCGACGAGACTAACTATACCTTCGCGCTGACCACCCTCGCGGCGCGGCTTAAGCGGCGATCGATGATCGTGCTGTTCACCGAGTTCACCGATCCGATCTCCGCCGACTTCATGGTGAAGGCGGTAGCGCGCCTGCTCAAGACCCATCTCGTGCTGATCGTCGTCCTACGCGACGACGAACTGGAGACGATTGTCGATCGCGCGCCTGGACAGGCCGCCGACGTGACCCGCGCGGTGACCGCCGCGGCGTTGCTGCGCGATCGGCGGCTGGTATTGCTGCGGCTGCGCCATCTCGGCGTCCATGTCATCGAAAGCCCGTACGATCAGGTCGCCGAGCGGCTCGTCGAGGGCTATGTCGACCTCAAGCGGAGGAGTCTGTTGTGAGCGCGTTCGTCGATATCGCACCGCCCCTGCTCAACGCCAGCCGCTTCCGCGCCGCGCATGAGGCGGACTGGACGCGGCTGGACCATCTGCTCACCCGGATCGAGAAGCGCTCGGTCCGCGTGTTGTCCGACGACGACCTGCTGGCGCTGCCTTTGCTGTACCGTTCGACGTTGTAGTCCTTGTCGGTCGCGCGCGAGACGTCGCTTGATCGCGCGCTGGTCGCCTATCTCGAGCAATTGTGCGCGCGCGCCTATTTCCAGCTCTATGGCGTCTCGGATTCGGCCTGGCGGGATCTGGCACGCTTCTTCACCAGGGGCTGGCCGGGCGCGGTCGCGTCGTTGTGGCGCGAGACGCTGGTCATGGCGTTCCTGACGATCGCGGGCGCCGTCGCGGCCTATCTGCTCGTTCGGGCCGATCCGTCCTGGTATGGCGGGATCGTGCCGCAGGGACTTGCGGGCGGACGCGATCCCGGCGCGTCGGCGGAGTCGCTGCGGGCGACCCTCTATCGTAGCCAGGACGACGGGCTGGGCGTCTTCGCGAGCTTCCTGTTCGGCCATAACGCGCAGATCGCGATCTTCGCCTTCGCGCTCGGGTTCGCGTTCGTCGTGCCGACCGCGCTGCTGATCTTCTACAACGGGCTGATGCTGGGCGCGATGATCGCGGTGTTTGCCGGCAAGGGGCTGGGCCTCAACTTCCTCGCGTGGCTGGCGATCCACGGCACGACCGAATTGTTCGCGGTCGTCATCGCCGGCGCGGCCGGAATGCGGATCGGCACCGCGATTGCCTTTCCCGGCAGGCAGGAGCGGATGGAGGCAGTGGTCGCCGCCGGCCGCACGGCCGCAGTCGCCACGGCGGGCGTCGTGCTGATGCTCGCGGTCGCGGCGATCCTGGAGGGGATAGGTCGTCAGGTGGTGACCGGCGACGGCACGCGCGCGGCGATCGGTGCGGCGATGCTCGCAGCATGGCTGGTCTATTATTACGGCATCGGGAGGCGTCATGCGTACCGCTCGCCGGACTAAGGCACCCGTCGCGCGACGGCGCAGCTTCGTCACGCCCGAGGGAGTCGACCTGCAGCTCGAGCTGGGCGGGGCGGGCACGCGCGCCGCGGCGTTCCTGATCGACGTCACGCTCATGCTGATCGTGATGATCGCGGTGACGGCCGCCCTGTTCGCGCTGGATCAGGCGACCCGGGCCGACATCGCTAAGATCCTGTGGCTGATCGGCGCGTTCGTGCTGCGCAACGGCTGGTTCGTGCTGTTCGAGATGGGCGGGCGCGGCGCGACGCCGGGCAAGCGGCTGATGGGCCTGCGCGTGGTGGCGCGCGATGGTGCGCGGCTGACCGCCGGCGCGGTGCTGGCGCGCAACGCGATGCGCGAGATCGAGGTGTTCCTGCCGCTTTCGTTCCTCGGGGCGCAGGCGGCGGCGGGAACCGCGGATGCGTTCCTGACCATCTTCGCCATGTTGTGGACCGGCATCTTCCTGTTCTTCCCGCTGTTCAACCGCGACCGGTTGCGGATCGGCGATCTCGTCGCCGGCACCTGGGTCGTGCAGAACGCTGTCCGCACGCTCGCCGCCGATCTCGCGCCGACCAGCGATCGGCCGCGACGCGTCTTCTCGGAAACGGCGCTTGCGCTGTACGGCATCTACGAATTGCAGGCACTGGAAGACGTGATCCGCGGCGGCGACGATCTCGCCCGGATTACGGTCGCGGCGGCGATCCGGCGCAAGGCGGGGCTCGCCGACGATGGCGACGATGACGGCTTCCTCACCGATTATTACGCCGCGCTCTGCGCCAGGTTGGAGGGCGGGCTGCTGGTAGGCCGACGCCGGCTCGACAAGCGCAGTGCCGTAAACCAGTAGTTGTTGTTGGGACCGCGCGGTGGGATGCATGGTCCGTTATCGGTCGCCGCGGTTCTTATGCGATTTTATTTCTTGAGTTCGGTAGTCGGAGGCGGCGAGCGGACTCGTGAAGCCTAGCGCAACGAGCAGCAGTCGGCTGACTGGCGTCGACGTACGCGATCCGCGCGTGCGCCGGTTAACGCGCCCTTGGCGTGGTGGAACAGTTCAGAATCGAACAACGGCTCTGAAATCGCACCGAGATCGACGGTCACCATGTCGCCGGCGGCTTGTCGCGAGAGCTGGTGAAGTTCGCGCGCCATCAGGTCCTTTCCGGTCCCGTTCTTCCCGAGGATCAGGACATCGCATTGGCCGGCGCGACCTTCTCGATCAGCGACTGGACGCGCGCCATAGTCGGTGAAGTGCTGAGCAGCGGCGAGCGCGTCGCTTTTGACATCGTGGGGCCAGTATCCGTTCGACGCATCCGGCCGAGCGAAGCGGCGTTGCGCACCATTACCAGCAGCCAATCTTTCTTCCAGGGCTTGAAGACGCAACAGTCGACCAGGCGCGGGTACGGGCGATCCAGGCGAACCCGCTGTATCGGTAGGCGCGAGCGACGGGGGATGCTGCCAATGCCCGGATCGGCGTTGCGCGGAGCAACGCTACGCCCAGCGTCGGGATCGGGGCTCGCTATGATTATATCACGGGCAACGACAGGGATGGAGTGCTTTCGTTGATCGCATTTCCCCGGGGCCCAAAGCCGGGGGAGGTAGATCCCGAACTGATTTTCAGATTGGGCGCACTGTATTTGCCGAAGGCTATTGGAATGACGCTCGTCGCGATCGGGCTACTTTTCATCTACCGGATCGATCGGACGCAGCACGAGCGGAACCTTGCGACTTCGCGGGCGAACGAGACCGACGAAAATCACGTGACGCCGGAACTGGCCCGGACCGTCTCGTAACAAGCGCTGATCGACACCATACCACCGGCAGCGCGACTATCGCGGTCTACCATTGATGAACGGACGTCTGAAGTTGGGAGGTCCGGGAACGTGACGAGCGTCCGGTTATGGGTCAGTGGGGACGCGAGAAGGATGTCCGGCGTGCCTGGACGAGCCCTGGATCGTCTGCCGTTGCGGGAACGCGTGGCGACGGCTAGCGCTTGTTCGAAACCGATAGGAAGATGTTGTGATGCTCACCAAGCGCGCATTTATAAGAGTGCTGATGGTGGGCACAACTCTGCCACTGATCGAACCCATGATCGCCTACGCAGCGACCGGCACCGCCAATGACGACGCGGGGCTGCTGCGCTTTCTCGATGCAGCGTTCGATGCCAGTGTCGCGCTCAGTCCCGAGACGCAAACTAGCCTCGGCCTAAAGGCCAACTATGACCGGCTCGACGATTATACGGATGCCGCTGCGCAGCGCGCGCAATCGCTACAGGACTCGCAACTCGCCGACCTGCGGCGCAGCTTCGCGGTCGATCGGCTCGGACCCGATGCTCGGCTGAGCTACCGCTTGTTCGAAGCGCAGGTCGCTACGGACCGTCGCCAGTTCGCGTTCCGCGATTATGCCTTCCCGGTCTCGACGAACGGCAGCCCGGCGGGCAACATTCCGGTGTTCCTCATCAACCAGCACCGCATTGCCACGGTTGCGGATGCGCATGCCTATGTGGCGCGGTTGCGCGACTCCCTGCGCGTCATGCGCGAGGTGGCCGCGACCATGCGCAAGCAGGCGGCCAAGGGCATCGTGCCGCCAAAGATGGTGTTCACGCCCGCGCGTGGCGATGCTCGCAAGGTCATCACCGGAGCGCCGTTCGATGGTAGCGCGGACAGCAGCCTGCTCGCCGATTTCAAGGCGAAGGTCGGCAAGCTTGCCGCGGCAGAGGCCGTCAAATCGGCGCTGATCGAGGATGCGGTCGTGGCGCTGAAAGGGCCGTTCCGCCAGGGCTTCGACATACTTTTCGCCGCACTCGACGAGATCGAGCCGCGCGCGAAGGGCAATGACGGCGCTTGGAGCTTGCCGGGCGGCAAAGCCTATTATCAAGCGCGGCTTGCCTATTACACCACCACCGACATGACTGCTGAGCAGATCCACCAACTGGGGCTCGATCAGGTGCAGTCGATCCACGCCGAGATGACGGCGGTGATGAAACGGGCGGGCTTTGCCGGATCGTTGCAGGATCTGTTCGCGGCGCTGCGGTCCGACCCGAAGTTCAAATATCCGAACAGCGATGCCGGCCGTCAGCTCTACCTCGCCGATGCGCGCGCCGCGATCGCGCAGACGATGGCGGCGGCGCCACGCTTCTTTCGCCGTCTGCCAAAGGCGTCGCTGGAGGTGCGGGCGGTCGAGACGTGGCGGCAGGAGACTGCCGCGGTCGCTTTCTACGATCAGCCCGCGCCCGACGGCTCCCGGCCGGGCATTTTCTACGTCAATCTCGCCGATATGAACCAAGTGCAGAGGACGCAGGTCGAGGGCATCGCTCATCACGAAGGCGCGCCGGGGCATCACTTTCAGATCGCTCGCGCGCAGGAGTTGACCGGCGTGCCGAAGTTCCGCCGCTTCGGTTATTACGGCGCCTATACCGAGGGCTGGGGTCTATATTCGGAGCGGCTCGCCAAGGAGATGGGCGCTTATGGCGATCCCTATTCAGAACTTGGGATGCTGGCGTTGCAGGTGTGGCGCGCCTGCCGCCTGGTGCTGGACACGGGCGTGCATGCCAAGCGCTGGAGCCGCGATCGGGCGATCGCCTATTTCACGCAGAACGCACCGCTCTCGGCGCGCGATGTGGTGAAGGAGGTCGATCGCTACATCAACGACCCCGGGCAGGCGACGAGTTACATGGTCGGGCAGCAGCGTATATCGGCCCTTCGGCATAAGGCAGAAGCCACATTGGGCGCACGGTTCGACATCCGCGATTTTCATGAGGTGGTGCTGGCGCATGGCGCACTGCCGCTCGGCGTGCTGGCCGAACAGGTTGATACGTGGATCGGCATGGCCTGAGACGTTCGTCTGAAGATCCGCAGGTTCGCAAAGGGCGGATCGAGGACAATAGTCGCCCGTTAATGTGAACGAATGTCGGAACTTGGGAGGCCGATAAAGCGCGCAAACGTTCGACAATGGGTCCGGCCGTACTCGCCAATCTCAACCGCTCCCGAGTATCCGATCCGCGGTACGCAGGCTCAATGCCATAATGGTTAGCGCCGGGTTGGCGGCGAGCGAGCTCGGGAAGACCGAGTTGTCGCAAATCCACAAATTGTCGATGTCGAAGCTCCGGCCCCACGGATCAACAACTGCGGTGTCGCCACTAGCGCCCATCCGGCAGGTGCCGATGGTATGTGCGGCACGGGGCAGGGTGACGATGTCGTGCGCGCCGGCCGCCTGCCAGATCGCGGTCATCGTCGCCACTGCATGTGTGTCAATCGCCTGTTCGTCGGCGCCATAGCCGAACGTCACGCGCGCCTTGGGAACGCCGAATGCGTCGGTCTCGTCGGCGAGCACCAGTCGATTATCGTCGCTCGGGAGGCATTCGCCGTTGATGCCGATGCCGGCAAGGTGAAGGTATTTGTCCATCACGTCGACCAGCCCCTGTCCCCAGCGTCCGCCGCCGCGCGCGAACGACGTCGCCAGCGTGACGGGCTGGACGCCGAGGCTTTGCATCAGATAGCCGCCAGCGAAGTCCGCGCCGTCGGGGCGCAGCATGTCCTCGCTGATCAGCGACGAGGGATAGCCGCGGTTGCAGCGCATCTCGGCATCGAACCGGCCCCAGACCTGCGTCGCCACGTGCGCCATGAAGTTGCGCCCGAGCTGACCGCTGGCGTTGCCGATCCCCATGTGCAGCAGCAGTCGCGGCGTCTCGACGCCGCCTGCACAAAGCACGACCGCGGCACAGCGCTGGCGATGCTCCTGCCGGCCGCGCCGGTAGACGACCGCGACGATCCGGCCGGCGGCATCGCGCTCGACGCCGGTCATTCGGCAGTCGGGGCGAATCTCCGCGCCGGCGGCGACCGCGAGCGGGAGGTACGTGGTGTCCATCGACGCCTTTGCGCCGTTGCGGCACCCCTGATGGCAGGCGCCGCAATTGACGCAGGCCTGGCGCAACCCGCCACCCTCCTGTCGCCAGTCGCGCGACACCAGCGCGGCGGGCGCGTCGGTCGCGGTGATGCCGACCGCTGCGCACCCGGCCGCCATCGCATCGGCCGGCGCGTTGCGCTTGACCGCGGGCAGTTGGTAGCGGCGACTCGGGCCCCACGGATAGTCGGCGGGCCCGGAGACGCTGATGAACGCCTCGACCTGCTCGATGTAGCGGATCAGCTCGGCATGATCGATCGGCCAGTCCTCGCCCTGGCCGGTGAGCGTCTTCAACCGCAGGTCGCGCGGATCGGGGCGGGGGCAGAACGCGCCCCAGTGCAGCGTCGACCCGCCGACGCCGGTGCCGCTGTTGTTGCCGCCGAACGCCTGCGGCATCGCACTGTCGCTCAACCGCTCGTCGATCCAGTAGATGTCGCTCGCGGCGAGTTCGTCGGGGGTGTGCTCTTCGGGTTCGCCATTGGGTCCGGCTTCGAGCGCAACGACCTTCAAACCGGCCTTTGCAAGGCGGGCCAGCAACGGTGCGCCGCCAGCGCCGGTACCGATCACCACGACATCGACGACGTCGGTCTCGGCATAGGCGCGCATCTGGTCGAGGTTCATCGTGCGGGCTCCCAGGCTTCGCGTTCGTCGGCGGCAGTCAACGCGTAGCCCTGCTTGCGGACGCCATCGCCACCAATGGCAAAGCCGTCATAGCCCACCCGCGCCATCGTTGCCGGATGCGCGAGCCAAAGGCGAACAGCGTCGGCGCGGACGTCCTCGAACCACAAAGCCATTTGCTCGGGGGTGAGCGGGGTCTTGGCGGACCAGTCGGCAGCTTCGATCGTGTGGAGCAGGGCGTCGCGGTCTTCACCAGTGAGTTTGGCGAATGCCCCGTTCGCCAGTGTGTCGAGAGTGTCCAGACCCGCGCGATAGGCGTCGGCGTCGACGGGGAGGGCGGCGAACCGCCAGCCATCGCCCTCGCCGGTCGCGAGCTGCGTGTCGATCCGGGCGGCAAGGTCGATGCCGTGCTGCGGGATAACGCGATCGACGAGCGCGCGCAGGGTTTCGAGTTGCTTCGCGGTCACGATCTTGGGCTGATAGTCGGCGTCGTCGGCGATCGCGCGTTCGGCGAGCGTTGCGCGGGTGCGGGCGCTCACTCGGTCGGAGGCGATCAGGCGGGCATAGTCGGCGGGAATGCTCGCCGAGCCGACCGCGTCGGCGTGGTTGCGGATCAGGCGGGCGACGCTCTCGGGCTGTTCGAGCGGAAGGAGATGCGCGGCACCGGCGATGCTTTCGAACCGGGCGTGGGCGTAATGCGGCATGTTGAGCTTGCGCTGATTGGCCTCGCCCAGATCGCCGTCTTCGGCGCCGGCGATGATCACGGCCGGGGTGTTGAGCGTGCCGACCTGGTCCGACCAGTCCTCGCGGTAGCCCTGCTCGAGCCATGCCCGCCATGCCTGGGGATTGGCGCGCTGCACGTCGGCGACGGCGGCGTCATAGACGGCGGGCGGCAGCGGGGCGGCGATGTTCTGGTCGACGAAATCGCGGGCGTCTTCGCTGCCGACCGGGCCCTGCTTCACCCAGGCGATCATCGTCGTGCGGCGTTCGTCGTCGATCGGCTCGGGCGAGGGGGGCGACGCGGCCATGAGCACCACGCCGGCCAGCCCGGGGAGCCGTCCCGCTTCCGATCGCTGCGCGAGGATCGTCGCGATCTTGCCGCCCATGCTGTGGCCGACGAGCATCCAGCGGTCCGCGTTTTCCGCGCGGATCTGCTCGGCGATGGTGTCGGCCATTGCCTCCACTGTGAACCCGGTGGCGTCGGACGCATCGCCGAATCCTGGCAGGTCGAGCGGTCGGCAGTCGAACGCGCCGAGTTGCGCGATCACCGCGTCCCACGATTGGGCGCTGCCGCCCAGCGAGTGCAGGAAGAACAGCGTCGTGCGCGTCACGCCGCGTCCCATGCGGCCTCCTTTTCGAGCGCGATCCCATCGTGGTCGCCGCAGGTCATCACGGCCTGCTCCTTGCCGTCCTCCTTCAGGAAGACTGCGAAGTCGCCGGCGGCCACATCGCCTTCGATGCGGCGGTCGCCGGGTTTGGCGACGTGGCCGACATAATGGAGGGTCGTGTCATATTGCCCGGTCCAGAAGAACGGCGTGTCGCCGTAGCCGCCTGAACCTTCGCCGAGCAGCGAGCGGGCGAGCCATTGGCCCTGGCGTTGCGCATGGACCCAGTGCTCGACGCGGATCGGGTGGCCGAGCCTTGGGTCGGGATAGCTCGCGATATCGCCGATCGCGTAAATCCCGTCGGTCGACGTCTGCAACTGCGCATCCACGGCGACGCCGCCGCCTGCATCCTTGTCGGCGATCGTCAGCCCGGCCGCCTCGGCGAGGTCGATGCGCGGTTCGACACCGACACCGACGACGAGCAGGTCGCCTTCGAGCGTCGTGCCGTCGTCTAGCGTCGCGGTGTGTCCGTCGAACTGAGATAGTTCGCGGTCGAGGTGGAAGGTGACGCCCTTCTCCTCATGGAGCGCCTGCACAAACTTGCCGACTTCGGATCCTGCGACCTTGGCGAGCGGGACGCTGTCCCTGGCGATAACGGTAACCGTGAGCCCCGCCTGGGTCAGCGATGCGGCGGCCTCGAGCCCGATGAAGCTCGCGCCCAATACGATCGCGCGCTCTGCCTCCTTTGCGGCGGCTTTGAGTGCGTCGGCGTCTGCGAGCGTGCGCAGCACGAAGACGTTTTCCGCGGACTTTACCGTGTCCGGCGTGATCGGCGTCGCACCGGTGGCGAGCACGAGAACGTCGTAGGGCACGCGGTCGTGGTCGGCGGTGACCACGGTACGACCTTCGACGTCGATCGACGCGACTGCGACGCCGGTGCGAATCTTGGGCGCAGGACCGCTGCCCAGGCTTGGTTCAGGCAGCGCGGTGTCTTCGCGCTCGGCATCATCCGCCAGATAGTCCTTCGAGACCGTGGTACGATCATACGGTGCGTCAGCATCGTCGGACAGGATCGTAACATCGCCGCTGAGCCCTGAGCGCGCGAACATGTCGGCGCAGGCATGGCCCGCGGCGCCGCCGCCTACGATCACGATCTTGCCGATCGAAGGGGTCGATGGCGCGGCGTGCGTTCGCTCCGGTTTGCCGGTAACGGTGACGACGCCGTCTGCCTCGACGACGATGAACGTGTCGAGCGGTGCGAACGCGGGCGCCGACACCGCCTCGCCGTCCACGAGCGAAAAGCGGGCGTGGTGCCACGGGCAGCGTACCGTTCCGTCGATCACCATGCCGGTTTCGAGCGGCGCGCCCTGATGCGTACATTTGCCGGCGAACGCGCAGAGCTTCCCGCCATGTCGGACAAGGATGACGTCGTCGCCGCCAAACGATCCCGCGAGCGGTTTGTCGTCGTGCAGGTCGGCTGCTGGCATACCCGTGCCGAGATCGATCGTGGTCATGTTCCAAATCTCCGAAATACTGGAGCGGAACGACACAAATCGATTTCCGGTGCCGTGCGAAATAGTTGTTCATCAACAGCTTCGACGGCAAAGTTGCTTTGCATCAACGATCGCCAAGCCCGCGAAGGGATACGGGTTGGCTCGAAAACCGTCCATTACAACAAGCGGGTTAGGAGGTGTTACGGGCCTGCCAGTTAGAGCGGGCGTGACCACCAACCATCTCCTCAGGCGATGGTGGCTGACGCTGGCCCAACCGTCGCGTCCCCGGTGCAGCATGGTTCCCATGGCCACCTCAGCTGACTGCAGACATGCAGCCGGCCGAGGTTGAGCCGTGAGGATCAGGAAATCGGAACCCCGCCGGTCACGGCCACTACATTACCGGACATGTAGCTCCCCTCCGCCGACGCGAGCATCACATAGGCGGGAGCGAGTTCGCCCGGCTGGCCAGCGCGGCCGAGCGGCGTGTTTTGGCCGAGCGCTTCCAGTTCCTCCGCCGACTTGGCGATCGGCTGGATTGGCGTCCAGATCGGGCCGGGCGCCACCGCGTTCACGCGAATGCCGTCGCCGGATAGAAGGTTGGACAGTCCCACCGTCAGGCTGGAGATAGCGCCCTTGGTCGCTGCGTAGACGATCATGGTCTTGCCAGCGACCTTTGCCTGTTCGCTGGTCGTGTTGATGATCGCCGAACCCGGCTTCATGTGCGGCGCTGCTGCCTTGGCCAAACGGATCATGGCAAAGACGTTAGCGGCGAACGCGGCCTGCATCTCGTCGTCGTCGATGCTATCAAGGCCCTCATTCATTGTCTGAGCGGCAGCGTTATTGACGAGCACATCGATGCCACCGAGTTCCGCGATCGTACGCTCGACCAGGGTTACGCAGTGATCCCGGTCGCGAATATCGCCCGGCAGCAAAACGCAACGTTGCCCCGCCTTCTCGACCCACGTCAGTGTTTCTTCGGCGTCAGCTTGCTCGTCGGCAAGGTAGGAGATCGCAACGTCGGCTCCCTCACGAGCATAGGCAATCGCCACTGCCCGGCCGATACCGGAGTCCCCTCCGGTTATCAGCGCTACCTTGCCCTTGAGCAGGCCCTTGCCGACGTAGCTCTCCTCGCCGTGATCGGGCTTGGTTCGCATCTTCGCCGTCAAGCCGGGTCTTGGTTGCCGCGGCTCATCAGGAAAACTTGTCGGCTGGCTGGTGCGCGGATCGTCGGTCATAGCGGTTCCTGCTGGTGGAGATCAGCAGCAAACGGCTCAGGAGGGATAACGTGCCGGGCGGCCGCACGTGAGGACGACGTCCCGTCGGCGTCAGCGTTTCACCGGTTGCCAGCGATAAGCAGTGCCGGCCTTGACGATCTAGCCGAGCCATGGGAACGGAAAATGCGGGCTGAACACATGTTCGCCGCTCGCTGCCAACTTGGCCGGTTCGGCCGTCCGCCGCTGGCGCCCCTGCTCGCGGTCGGTGTCGTAGCCGATGATTCATCCGGGCCTGGCGAGAGACACGATAGCGCTATGAGCAGTGTCACCCATGTCGAGTAGCTTCTGTCTGTTTGACGTGATCTCGTAGCCGCTATGGCCCAGCGTATGCCCCGACAGCGGTACCGCGCGGATACCCGGCATCACCACCGCGCCAGGATCAAAGGGCGTGACCTTCGGCATGAAGGTGAACGAGTGTCTGAAGTTGGGAAACGGGAAGGCCTGCTCGATTGGCCGAAACTGGGTCCAAACCTAATTGCGATCGCGCGTGGTTCGTGGGAATTATTCCGCCGAAAGGGGCGTAAGCAGGATCGATCCGTCGCCATTCGCGACCATGCGTATCGGAAAGCTTTGCTGGATGGCGTCGATGAACCGTTCCGACTCCGCTGTTCCGAATCGACCGCCGATGCGCAGCGCGGCAAGGCGGTTGTCACCGAGCACGATCGGCGCGCTGCGGTAGCGATTGAATTCGGCGACGGCCTGTTCGAGCGTGTCGCCGTCCAGTTCGATCACGCCGCCCTGCCATGCCAGGCGCTGTCGCACGACCGCGTCGCCCAGATGGTTGGTCTCGGCGACGCCGCCGCGGATCGCGGCGCCATAGCCGGCGACCACCGTCCGCAAAACCTTGGCGCCGTCACTGATGCCGACCGCGCCCCGCGAGACGGTCAGCTCGACCAGCTCGGCGCGGATCCGCACGTTGAACGCGGTGCCGAGCACGCGCAGCAGGCTGTCGCCGACCTGCACGTAGAACGGTCGCCTTGCGTCGTGCGCGACATCGAACATCGCCTCGCCCTGCAGCAGGCGGACGACGCGCCGGGTCGCGTCGAACGCCACCGCGATGACCGAGCCGGTGTTCATGTCGATCCGGCTGCCATCGTCGAGCGCGACCGAGCGGCGCGTGCCGAACGCGGTGGCATAGCGCTGTTCGCGTCCGCCCAGCGCCAGCGTCGTGGCGATGCCCCCCACCGCGCTCGCGGCGAGCAATCCGGCCAGCAGCGCCCGTCGGTGCGTCGGCGTGGCGGCCCATTTGGCGACCACCCCCTGCGCCCCGTCCACCGGTGGATCGAGCGCCGGCATCGCCGCGCGGAGCCGACCCGACACGTCCCAGGCGCTTTCGGCGCGCGCCAGGGCGATCGCATGGACGGGGCTCTGTCCGGCCCATTGCAGCGTGAACCGCGTACGGTCCGCATCGCTGGCGTCGCAGAGGCTAGCGACCAGTCGCGCCGCCGCCGCGTCGATCTCGGCTCTCTCCGATTTTTGGCTGGTAGCGCTCAACGTCGGCATCCTCGCGGTCCCTGATCGCCTGCATAATGCGAGATATCGCCTTGGTCAGGTGCTTTTCGACTGTAGAAACGGACAGGCCCAATTCTTCCGCTATCTCGGTCATCGATCGATCGTGCACGCGGCGCAGAATAAACACCCGGCGGCATTGCGGAGGCAGCGTCTCGACGATCGCCTTCAGCCTTCGCAGTTCGTCGCGGGCATGAAGCCCCGCCTCGACGCTGTTGTCGACCACAAGAAGATCGAGATCGGCGACGATATCGATCGAGACGATCTTGTCACGCCGTGCCGCGTCGATGATCAGGTTGCGCGCGATCTGGAACAGGAAGGCATGGCCGTGGACGATCCGTGCATGATCGACGCAGGCATAGGCGCGCGCCATCGTCTCGGCAGACAGGTCCTCGACGTCGTCGCGGTTGCGGACGATCCGCCGCAACCGCGCGAGCAATGCCGGCTCGTGCGGCAGCACGACGGTCTTGAACCAGGTATATCGGTCGATATCGGCAGCCACGACGCACTCCCGGGCGTTCGAGTTGCCTCTCCTAAAAGCGTCTTCGATTCGTAACAAACCATGCATCGCTGGTTCTGTCCAGCGTTTCGCAACCGCATGGATCGGGCGCGAACATCCTGAAAATTTCGTCAACGGCGAGTGGCGGGTTTTCTGGACCGCCTCGTTTGAGGGGGTATGCCGCTACGGATCGGGGGATCTTCGTCACATGCCAGCCTTCACGACGTCATCGTTTCCTGCGCCGTCCACGGTTGCCATCGCGCGGTGCCTGGTCGCGAGTGCGATCGTCGTCGCAGCCCCGGCGGCGGCGAGCGGCAAGCCCCAGCATGTCAGCTTCAGGATCGCCGAGCAGCCGGTGCAGGCCGCGCTCGCACAGTTCTCGCAGCAGTCCGGGCTTCGGCTGCTATACCCCTATGACCAAGTGATCGGGCTGCGCTCGCAGGAGGTTTCCGGATCGATGCTGCCGCGCGACGCGTTGACCCGGCTGATCCGCGGCACGTCGCTGAAGATCGTCGCGATCAAGGACGGCTATGTCGCGTTGCGCGCCGACAAGGCCTCATCGCTGCGGCCGGTTGCGCTCGCCGCCGCAATGGCGCTGCCGGCCATAGAGCAAGCGGAGCAGCGGCGCGATACCGCTCCGGCACCGGCCGCGCCGCAGGATGTGGACGCGCAGGAGGATGCCGGCTCGGAGATCGTCGTCACCGGATCGCGCGGCCAGCCGCGCACCGTGGCGGACAGCGCGACGCCGATCGACGTGATCGGGGGTGCCGACCTGCAACGCACCGGGCGGTCGGGCGTGCTCGCCGCGCTCAACACGCTGATCCCGTCGTTCAACCTGCCGTCGCGCGCCGGTGGCGGCACCTCGACGGTGATCGCGACCGGCGGCCTGCGCGGCCTCAACCCCGACCAGACGCTGATCCTGGTCAACGGCAAACGCCGTCACAAGACCTCGCTGATCAACGCGGTGTCGACCTATTACAACGGCTCGGTCCCGGCCGATCTCGACATGATCCCGACCGCCGCGGTCGATCATATCGAGGTGCTGCGCGACGGTGCCGCCGCGCAATATGGTTCGGACGCGATCGCCGGCGTCATCAACATCATCCTCAAGAAGAATTCGAGCGGCGGCTTCGGCACGTTCAGCGCGGGCCAGAACGTGGATCGCAGCGACGGCGAACTCTATCGCGCCGAATTCGACATCGGCACGAAGCTCGGCGAGAACGGATATCTCAACGTCGCGATCGGCGCCAAGAAACAGCGCGCCTCGAACCGCGCCGAGCCGATCGCCTCCAACATCCGGCTGTATCCGCTGGTCGGCGGTCAACTCGATCCGCGCGAGGCGACGATCGACCGGTTGGTGACCTCCAACTATGGCGCGATGCCGCAGGAGAGCATCAACGGCAGCTACAATGCCGCCTACGACCTGGGCGACGTCACGCTGTACAGCTTCGGCACCTATGGCCAGCGCAAGTCGGACCTGAACTACACCTATCGCCCTGCGAGCAACGCCAATTCGCTGCCCGGCGTCTACCCCAACGGCTTTTATCCGCGGGTCGTGATCGCCGAGGAGGATTACGAGATCGCGGTCGGCGCGAAGGGCGTGATCGCGGGCTGGAACTGGGATTTCAGCAGCACGCTCGGCCGCAATCGCTCGCGACAGAACGCCGACAGCACGATCAACGCGTCGCTCGGGCCGACCAGCCAGACCGAGTTCTACGTGGGTACGTTGGTGTCGAAGGAAGCGGTCAACTCGCTCGACCTGACCCGCGGCTACAAGGTCGGCGGTGGTAACCTCCAGGTTTCGGGCGGCGTCCAGCACCGCATCGAAAGCTATCAGATCCAGCAGGGCGAACCGGCGAGCTATGCCGCGGGAACCTACACCAGCGCGCTCGGCCGGCCATCGCCCGGCGCCTCGGGCGCGTCGGGGTTCACGCCTGCCGATGCGGGCTTCGTGAAGCGCAACAATTTCGCCGGCTACCTCGACGTCGCGTACGATCCGACCCGCGACATCACGATCGGCGGTGCGCTGCGCTACGAGCATTACGACGACGAAAGCGGCGATACGCTGATCGGCAAGCTCAACGCGCGCTATGCGATCACGCCGTGGGTCGCGGTGCGCGGTGCGGTCAGCACGGGGTTCCGCGCGCCTGCGCTCGCGCAGCAGATCTATGCGTCGACCACGGGCCAGTTCCGCAACCTCGGCAATCCGCCGGTGCTCAACCTGTTGCAGATCAAGACGCTCCCGGTCGGTTCGCCCGCCGCGATCGCGCTCGGTGCCGAACCGCTGACGCCCGAGAAATCGACCAACTTCAGCGCCGGCATCGTCCTGCAACCGCTCGCGCGGCTGACGGTGACGATCGACGGCTACCAGATAAAAGTGAAGGACCGGATCGCGATCACCAGCACGCTGACCGGCAACGCGGTGTCGGGGATCCTGGTCGCCAACGGCCAGTCGCCGGATATCAGCGGGCAATATTACACCAACGCGATCGACACGCGGACGCGCGGGATCGACCTCGTCGCCTCCTATCGCCACCCGCTGTTCGACGTCGCCACGCTGTCGTGGAACCTCGGCTATAATTACAACAAGACGGTCATCACCGGCGTGAAAGACAATCCCGCCGAACTGGCGACGCTCGGTGCCGATTACGTGCTGTTCGACCGGCTTTCGCGCAGCAACCTGACCGACAACCTGCCGCGCACGAAGCTGTTCATCGGCAACATCGCGACCGCTGGCGACTTTTCGCTCAGCACGCGGGTCGCCCGCTATGGCGGGTTCAAGTCGTACGGCAACGCGGTCGTCAGCGACCGGTCGTTCGGCGCGAAGTGGATCACCGATCTCGAATTGGCCTGGCAGGCGACCGAGGCGGTCAACCTGGCGATCGGCGCGAACAACCTGTTCAACGTCTATCCCGATCGCAACGAGACCGCGACCAACGTCAACACGGGCGCGGGCTTCTATTCCACCGGCGGCGCGTACGGCTTCACCGGCGGCTTTTACTATGGCCGCGTGTCGGTCGGGTTCTGAGGATGACCATGCGTAATCTATCGATCGTCACGGCCGTCGTCGCAGCCGGCCTGCTCGCGCCTGCCGCCACCTCCAGAACACCGGCGAAGACCGCGATCGCGGGCGGCGGCGAGATCCTGTGGGACAGCTTCGGTGTGCCCCACATCTATGCAAAGACCGAGGCGGGGATCTTCCACGGCTTCGGTTATGCGCAGGCACAGAGCCACGGCAATCTGCTGCTGCATATGTACGGCGAGGCGCGCGCCAGGGCTGCGGAATATTGGGGCGACAAGTTCGCGGCGTCGGACAAGTGGCTGATCGGCAACGACGTGCCCGAGCGCTCGGCACGCTGGTATGCGCAGCAGACCCCGCAGTTCCGCGCCGATCTCGATGCGTTCGCGGCCGGGATCAACGCCTATGCGGCGGCGCACCGCGACACGCTGGACCCGACGGTTTTGCAGGTTCTGCCGGTCACCGGCCTCGACGTGATGGCGCACGCGCACCGGCTGATGAATTATCTCTACATCGCCTCCGAACAGCGTGTGCTGGCGAACCCCGACGCGAACGAGGCGGGCGGGTCTAACGCCTGGGCGGTCGCGCCGTCGCGCTCGGCCAGCGGCAAGACGATGTTGCTCGCCAACCCGCATCTGCCCTGGGCGCCGAGCGTGCTGTCCTATTACGAGGCGGACCTGAACGGGCCGGGTCTGGCGCTGTACGGCGCGACGCAGGTCGGGCTGCCGGTGTTGCGGTTCGGGTTCAACGACCAGCTGGGGTTCACCAACACGGTCAACACGATTGCCGGCTTCACCGCATATAACCTGACGCTGGCCGACGGCGGCTACAGCTTCGACGGCAAGACGCTGCCGTTCACGACAGTGAGCAAGAGCTTCAAGGTGCGCCAGCCCGACGGCACGCTGAAGACGGTCAGTTTCGAGCAGCGATCGAGCGTGCAGGGGCCGGTGTTCACCACGCCAGACGGCCGGACGATCGCGCTGAAGGTCGCCGGGCTCGATCGTCCGGGCGTGCTCTCGCAATATTACGCGATGGGCCAGGCGCGGAACTGGGCGCAGTTCCAGGCCGCGGTGCGGAAAGTCCAGGTGCCGATGTTCAACATCGTCTACGGCGACCGCGCGGGCCACGTCATGTACCTCGACAACGGCATCCTGCCCAAGCATCCGGACGGCGATTTCAAGACCTGGTCGCGGCCCGTCGCGGGCGACACGTCGAAGACGCTGTGGACCGGAGTGCATGGCTATGACGACCTGCCCAAGGTGGTCGATCCCGCCTCGGGCTTCGTTCAGAACGCCAATGATCCGCCCTGGGTGTCGACATGGCCGCAGGTGCTCGATCCCGCCAGGTTCCCGGCCTATGTCGCGGCGCGCGGGCCGATGAGCCAGCGTGCGCAGATGTCGGCCAAACTGCTGTCCGAGGGGCCAAAGATCAGCTTCGACGATTTCGTCGCGAAGAAGCTGACGACACGCTCGCTGATGGCGGACCGTCTGCTGCCCGAACTCGTGCCGCTGGCCGAGGCTAGCGACGATCCCGAACTGAAGAGCGCGGGCGCGTTGCTGAAGGGTTGGGATCACCGGTTCGAGGCGGATGCGAAGGGGGCGCTGCTGTTCGAGACCTGGGCGCTGCTGTTCTCGCCGAGCAACTTCACCACGCTCAAGAACTACCGCGAGACCTGGTCGCCCGAGCGTCCGCTGTCGACGCCGACCGGGCTCATGGATCCGGCGGCGGCGCTGGCGATGCTGAAGGCGGCGGTGGCGAAGACGCGGACCTTGTACGGCGCGGTCGACCGGCCGTTCGGCGAGGTCTCGCGGTTTCATCTCGGGGGTGTCGACCTGCCGGGCAATGGCGGGTTCGGGAACACGGGGGTGTTCCGCACGATCACCTGGGGGCCGATGAAGAACGGCCAGCGGACCCCGGTACACGGCGAGACCTGGGTCTCGATGGTCGAGTTCGGCCCGCCGATGAAGGCGGTCGGACTGATGAGCTATGGCAATTCGAGCCAGCCCGGATCGAAGCACCAGTCCGACCAGCTGTCCTACCTCGCGAACAAGACCTTCCGCACGCTGTGGACGACCCGCGCCGAAGTGCGGAAGCACGTCGAAGAGACCACCAAATTCTGATTTTCGGGAGACGATGCGATGACGAAGTTCTGGATGGCAGCGGCGGCGATCGCGGCGATGACCGCGACCCCTGCGCTGGCGAAGAATACGCATGACGGCGCGTGGCAGTCGAACGAGGCGAAGAGCTACTGGAGCGACGGCAAGTTCCCCAAGGGGTTCAAGCTGAAGATCGAGATGACATTCGAGCCCAACAAGCTCGTCTATCACGCGGTCAACACGACCCGGCCGGAGACGCCGTACATCAACGATTTCGTCGCGACGCTCGACGATACGATCAGCCCGATGGACAATCCGCGGTTCAACGAAATCCGCATCAAGCCGCTCGACGCGGACACGTACCAAGTGCTCGAACAGAAGAACGGCGATGTAATCGTTGGACAATATTGGCGGTTTGCAAAGGACGGCAAGTCGTTGGTACGCTGGGGCGTCGGCAAGGCGCCGGACGGCAAGTCGAAGGCGTTCCTCGAATGGTTCGATCGGGTGAAATGATGCGGAATTTCGTCGCAATTCTTTTCGCCGCGCCGCTGTTGATCGGCGCGGCGCCCGATCCGAAAAACGTAGATGCCAAGACGGCCCGCGCGGTACACGATCGTGCGATCGTGCTCGACACGCATTTCGACACGCCGGCCAATCTCGGGCGTACCGGGTGGAGCATCATGGACCGGCACGATGTCGGCGTGACCGGCGACCAGGTCGATTATCCGCGGATGGTGGAGGGCGGCGTCGATGGCGGGTTCTTCGCGATCTATATCGGGCAGGGGCCGCGCACGCCCGCGGGCGATCTCGCGGCGCGCGACGCGGGGCTCGTCCGCGCGGTGCAGATCCGCGAGATGGTCGCCGCGCATCCCGGCGTGTTCCGCCTGGTGACGACATCGGCCGAGGCGCGTTCGGCGGTGGCGGCGGGCAAGCGGTTCGTGTTCATGAGCATGGAGAACGGCTATCCGTTCGAGGCGGACCTGAGCCTCATGCGGACCTTCCAGCGGCTCGGCGTGACGATGATGAGCCCCGCGCATTTCAAGAACAACGACCTCGCCGACAGCGCCACCGACACACCTGAATGGAACGGCCTGAGCCCGAAAGGACGCGCGTTCGTCGCCGAGGCGAACCGGCTCGGGATCGTCATAGACGCCTCGCATAGTTCCGATCTGTCGCTCGAGCAGATGATCGCGCTGTCGAAGGCGCCGATCATCCTGTCGCATTCGGGCGTGCGCGCGGTGTTCGATCATCCGCGGAACGTCACCGACGCCGATCTCCGCCTGCTCGCGGCCAAGGGCGGCGTGGTGCAGGTCAATGCGTTCAATGGCTACATGGTGCCGCAGCCCAAGATTCCCGAGCGCGACGCTGCGATCAAGGCGCTGATGACCGGGATCGACTTCGAGAAGATGACCGACGCGGATCGCCGCCGACTGGTCGCTGGCCGCAAGGCGATCGACGCGAAATGGCCGGTCCCGAAAGCGCATTTCGACGACGTGATGAAGCACCTGCTGCACGCGATCGAGGTGGCCGGGATCGATCATGTCGGGATGAGCGGCGATTTCGACGGCGGCGGTGGGGTCGAGGGGTTCGACGACGTGTCGGACTATCCGAAGATCACCGCCGCACTGCTCGCGCACGGCTTCACCGCCGCGGACGTCGCGAAGGTCTGGGGCGGCAACGCGCTGCGCGTGCTCGACGCGGCGCAGCGGCTCGCCGAGCCGGGGGTGAAACCGAAAATCCCCGTCACGTCCTGACGTCGCGAAAGTGCGACCGGCGAGCCGCAGAACGGCCACCGGGATCTGAACATCGAGGGAGGGGAGACCGGAACGCCGCACACGGCGAACGGTCGGTCTGAAGGCACTCAACGGTCGGTTCGCCGGCCCAGAAGGGAGCCTCGCATTGACCAAGACCCGCTATTTCTCCGGTACTGCCCTTGCGCTGTCGATCGCGCTTGCCGCACCGACCATGGTGTCCGCGCAGGTCGCGGCCGGCGGTGCCGCCGAGCCCCAGGTGCCGGAGGAACCGGCCGGCGACATCGTCGTCAGCGGGCGCCGCATCTCGCAGGCGGACGAGGCGGTCGGGCAGGACAGGATCACCAGCACCGTCGCGGTCACGCGCGAGGCGCTGCTCTCCGCGCCGTCGGGGATCTCTGGCCTCAAGATGCTCGAATCGCTGCCCGGCTTCAACGTCCAGACCGATGGCGCGCTGGGCCTCTACGAATTCGGTAACAGCGTACAGGTGCGCGCGTTCAACCTCGACCAGATCGGCTTCATCGTCGATGGTATCCCGACCGGGCGCAGCGATGCGTTCGGCGGCAGCCCGGTGTTCCGCTATGTCGACAACGAAAATCTAGGCGTGGTCGAGGCGTCGCCCGGCGCGGGCGGGGTGACGATGCCGAGCTATTCCTCGCTCGGCCCGATCGTCAATTATCGCTCGATCGAGCCGCAGGAGGATCTCGGCGTGTTCGCGTCGCAGAGCTTCGGCGATTTCGACATGAAGCGGACGTTCGTGCGCGTCAGCACCGGGCGGGTGGGGCCGCTGAAAGCCTATGTCAGCCGGACCAAGCTCGACACCGATCTCTGGCGCGGGGCAGGGACCGTCGACCGCGAGCATTGGGAGGCGATGGCGCATGTCGATCTGGGCGGATCGAGCTGGGCACGCTTCAAGTTCGTCGCGAACGATTTCGTCGACTTCGATTCGCCGTCACTGACCCGCGCCGAATATACCTCGACGACGCCCGATCTCGGCGGCAATATCGGGCGGTATCGCGGCTATCTCGGCACCGTGCCGGTCTACGCACCGGTCGCCGGCGGCCCGCAATATTCGAACGCCAACTACACCTATGTCTCGAACCTCGCGATCAACGTGCGGAAGGACAAGCTCTACGGCGCGACCTTCCACGCCGGGATCGCCGACAATGTCTATGCCGAGACGACGCTCTATTGGGAGGACAAGGCCGGTTATGGCGTGTCGCCCGACAGCTACGCCAACTCGCTGACCCGGTATAATCAGCAATCGGCGGTCGGCATCGCGCTGACCGCGCCGCGCGGCACGCAATACGGCGTGTCGGGCGTCGGTGGCGACCGGATCGGCATCGTCCAGTCGATCCATGCCGATATCGGTGCCCATGCGCTCGATGCCGGGATCTGGGCCGAGCAGGACAAATATCACCGCACGCAACAGCGTTACAACACGATCGGCGGGTCGCCCGCGGCCGATCCGATCTACGATGAACTCGTCTATCGCCGCCGCGACTACCGGACCGAGCGCCAGACGACGCAGCTTTATGTCCGCGACCGGATCGCGCTGACCGACAGCTTCAGCCTCGATCTCGGCAACAAGATGCTCGATCTCGATTACCAGCACCGCGGCTATCGCGACTTCAACGATTACGCGCGGGTCGTCGGCGGTGTCGCCGTGCCGGGCTGGGGCCCGCAATATAACCGCGCGAAATATTCGGATTATTTCCTGCCGACCGCCGGAATCCTGTTCAAGCTGCCCGATGGCCGATCGCAGCTGTTCGCGTCCTATGCGGAGAACATGGCGCTGCCCAAGGGCATGGATGACGTCTTCTCGGTCGCCTATGCGAGTTCGGCGGCGCTGGTCGCGGCACCGGCGCCCGAGCGCTCCAAGAATGTCGAGCTGGGCGTCCGCACCACGCAGTCGCAGTTCTTCGCGTCGCTGACCGGCTATTACACCAAGTTCGACAATCGCATCCAGTCGATCACCTCGATCCTGCCGGGCACCTCGAACGTGACCGAGACCTTCTACCAGAACGTCGGCAGCGTCGAGGCGTACGGCGCCGAACTGCTCGCCAACTACAAGCCGGCCGCGCTGAACGGGTTCGCCTATTTCAACGCGAACGTGACGTACAACCATGCGCAGTTCCAGGACGATATCGTCGCCAGCCCGACGCTGACCTATCGGACCGCGGGGAAATTCCTGCCGGACAGCGCGAAGTGGATCGTGTCGGGCGGGATGACGGTCGAGCCGAGTTCGTGGCTGGTCGCCAACATCACCGCGAAATACACCAGCAAGCGGTTCTCGACGTTCGACAATTCGGTCGGATCGTCGGTGCCCGCCTTCACCGTCGTGTCGGCCTATGCGGATATCGGCGACGGCTTTTCGATCGGCCCGGTCAAGAACGCAAAGATCCGCGTCAACGTCGACAATCTGTTCGACAAGGACGTACTCTCGTTCATCTCGCCCGCGATCACCGGCGATGGGTTGTTCCGCCCCTTGAGCCCGCGGACCGTGCAGATCAGCCTGTCGGTCGACCTTTGATGTCCCCTTCTCACGAGGATTTTGCCATGACGGACCAAATCTCCCCGACCGAAGATGCCCGCGACGACTTGCTCGACCGGGGCTATTCGCGGCGGCAGCTCGCAAAGATCGGCGCAATCTTTGGCGCGGGGGCGGTGGCGGCGACGCTCGGGCGGCCTGCCTGGGCGTCGGCCGCCGTGCCCGATCCGGCACCGACCGCCAAGGTGCGGATCGGCTCGAACGAATGCTGGACCGGGCCGCTGCTGCCGGGGCAACGCGCGGCGCAGAAGATCATCGCGAGCAGCAACCGCTATGCGCCCGCCAACGAGCGCAACGATTTTCTGAAGGCTGTGATGGCGGTCGAGGGCGTGCCCTATGATCACATCGCGCCGTGGCCTGGCTCGAGCGATCCGCTGTCACGTGCGATCGTGACCTTCTGCTCGCCACAGCGTGGTCTGGTGATCGTCGACCCGACGTTCGAGCTGGCGGGACGCACCGCGGACTGGCTCGGTGCGCCCGTCAAGCGCGTGCCGCTCAACGCCGAGTACGCGCATGACGTGAAGGCGATGTTGGCCGCGGATCCGAACGCCGGGTTGTATTACATCTGCACGCCGAACAACCCGACCGGCACGATCACGCCGCTCGCGGACATCGCATGGCTGATCGCGAACAAGCCGGCCGGGTCGATCGTGCTGGTCGACGAAGCCTATACGCATTTCGCTGGCGTGCCGGTCGCGTCGTCGATGGTGACGCAGGGCAAGGACGTGATCGTGCTGCGGACCTTCTCGAAGATCTTCGGGATGGCCGGGATGCGGATGGGCTTCACGATGGCGCGGCCGGATATCTTGGCGAAGATGATGCGCTATGACGGCGGGATGCAGTCAGGGGCGCTACCGCTGCCGTCGCTGGCGTGCGCCACCGCGAGCCTGACCGCCGCGCCGCTGATCGCCGCGCGCCGCAACGAGATGCTGGTGGCGCGGGGGATCGCGCTCGATCATCTGCGCGCGCGCGGGATCGCGGTGAAGCCGACCAATGCGAACATGTTCATGATCGACTGGAAGCGCCCGGCCAAGGACATGCAAACTGCGTTCCGTGCGCAGAGCGTCGAGATCGGGCGGTCGTGGCCGATCTGGCCGACGGTGTCGCGCGTGACGGTCGGCTCGGCGGTGGAGATGAAGGCGTTCTGCGTCGCGCTGGACACGGTCATGGCCTGAACCACATTGGATGTTCATCCGTGAGTGTCGCCGCTGAAGCGACGGCAAATGCAATTCGATCAGCAGTCTTCTTAGAGAAACCTCTCCAATCGGCCTTTTCCCTCGCATGTCGCACGACGCAGAACGCTTGAGGTGTTCGCTGGATGCAGCGAACACCTCAACATGAACGAGTGACAAAAGTCGGCAGGTGGGGAAGGTCGTTTGAATGACCGCAAGTGGGTCTCCTGTTCGACCTAGGTACGATGCGCATGGCCTATGATGGCAGCCACGCCGGCAGCGTAATCATTCCGATGCGCTGCCCGATCCACAGCGATGCGACCCCCGCGATCGCAAGCAGTACGACCTGCCTCGGACGGCCCAGCCACCCCGCGCCGCTGATCGTCAGCACCGGCAAAGCAACGATCATGATGGCCAGTTGTGCCGCCTCGACGCCAATATTAAACCCGAACAGCGCCGCGAGCTTCGCGCTGACATCAAGGTCGAGCGAGGCGAGCGTCTCCGAAAAAGCTAGACCGTGTATCAGACCAAATCCGCCTGCCACCATCCATTCACGCTTTGGGAAAAGCGGCCGTAACGCGTGGAGCGCCGCGACGATGATCGAGAGCGCCACCAAGACTTCGGTCGTTTGCACCGGGACGGCATCAAAGCCGAACGTTCCCGCTGCAAGCGATACCGAATGTCCGAGCGTAAACGCCCCGCTGATCGCCAGGAAACGGCGCAACGCTTCGCCGTTCATCCCGACGAAGCGCCAGCGATTTTGCGCCGGTTTGAACGGGACGACCATCAGCAGGGCGACCAGAAACAGGATATGGTCTAGCCCCGACAGCACATGAAAAAAGCCGGTAGCGATCATCGCGGCGAAGCCGGGAGTCATGCTCCCCGTTTGCAAATCGATGACAATCGGCTCGATCGAACGCGTCGCGAAATCGTAGCGGATCACACCAACATTCCGCGGGCCAGCGGTGCGACCCAGTCGAACGGCCTCGATCCGGACGAAGGCGACATGGTTGGGGATTTGATGGATAACTGCATCGTAGGACAGGACATATCGGCTGTCGGTGCCGGACATCACCGGCGAGGCGAGAGAGACGCGCCACTCGCTATATCCTCCAACGTCAGGGTCGGTCGCGTCGATCAGCATCGCCGCAGTCACCCTGAGCGGCACGGAACGACCTGCCCCGTCCGCCAACGCGACATGATGCAAATAGTACCGACCGACGGTCCTGACGTCGGTAACTGTCCCGGAGCGATCGGCTCGCATGGCGATTGCAAGGTCGGGAGCAGGGGTGTGGATTTCGAACGTGATGCGCCCGAAGCCCGGTCTCACGGTCACCAGCGAATTGGGTAGCGGATGAGCGACGGCCGTTGCCGTAAGCAGCCCCGTCATCAGCGCTAGCCAGAGCATGCGCCACCGCAGCACCGCCGTCACGCTGTCGGTTTCGTTCCACCGTAATCGGTTTTGCGATCGCGCCAAACCGAATGCGGGTGGACGCCCGGAATGGACCGACCGGGCTGCATCGAATATTCGATCCACACCGATGGGCCGTCAATGCGAACGTAATCGTTCTCCGCGGTCATGCCGACCGTACCGGCGAAGGCGACGTACGTGTCGTCGAGTTGCCGGCGATAGCGGGCGAGAATGGGGCCGGCGTCCGGCTGGTCTATGTCTCCCACATATGTATCGATCGCAGTCAGCAGGAGCGCCTTCTGCGCCGCGGACAGATCCACACCCTTCAGGCCATCGCGTATGGTCGGAAAGTCGTCGTCACGCTGCGGGCCGACGATCACATCGGTGAAGGTCTTGCTCAACTTCGCCTTGGCCGCCTGAGCAGGGGTTAAGCTCCTCAGTAGCTTTGCAAAGGCAGCCTGCTCGTCCAGCATCGGCGCGTTCTCGCGTCCGTTCTGATTGAACTTCACGAACGGCTCGACGCCGCGGAACGAGGGAGAGGCACCGGCCAGCCTACCGTCGATATAGGTATTGGTCAGCGCAGTGTGGTGCCCGCCATAATAGATTTGCCATATACCCTCTGCCGAAGGCGTTCCCAGAATGGCAAAATGGAAATTGCCGGAGCTGAAGCCCGCTTCCTTGGTTTTCGTCAGCAGATAGTCGTCGGCGTTTAGGATCTGCCCCAGCTCATCCAAGCCTTGGTTCGGTTGGGCACCGGACACCTCGCGTAGGATCGCCTTGATATATCCACGTTGAGGCACGGAAAACTCGCTGAGCATCGGGCCGATGCGATCGCTGTATCCCATTGGAGGGAAGTTGCTCCAGCTGCTGGCATTCTTGAACGAGTAGGGCAGGAGCATTCTGGCTTTCAGTCCGGGCGAAAGCGTTCTCGTCAGGCCGCCGGTAAAGCAGAGCAGCTTGGCGTATCCGCGCGACGACGCGCATTGCGTATCTGCCGCTGCTGTTGAAATGGTCCCAAACTGAATGTTGACGTCCGGTGTGGCAGGACGGGCGCGACAGCCGCCAAGGCCGCCCGTGACGACCGCCGCGGCAAGAAACAGATGAAGCGAAGGACATCTCATGCTGGCACTGATAGG
>JAYVRZ010000201.1:0-3624 GCA_043775965.1 Sphingomonas sp. | reverse complement strand
TCAGCATCGACGCGCCGATCCTCATCCCCGAAACCTACGTTCCCGACCTTGACCTGCGCATGGGCCTTTATCGCCGTTTGGGTGAGCTTGAGGACCGCCGCGCGGTTGACGAGTTCGCGGCCGAGCTGATCGACCGCTTCGGCGACCTGCCGCAAGAAACCGGCAATCTACTCCAGATCGTCGAAACCAAGCTCAATTGCCGAGCGGCATGCATCGCCAAGCTCGACATCGGCGCGCGCGGAGCCGTGGTGACCTTTGCCGAGGGCGGCTTCCCCGACCTCGCGGCGCTGCTCGCTTACATCGATCGCCTCAAGGGTACGGCCAAGCTGCGCCCCGACAGCAAAATGAGCGTGGCCCGCGACTGGCCGACCGCCGAAGCGCGGCTTGCCGGCGCGCTCCAGCTGTCACGCGGCCTCGCCCGGGTCCTCGCCGCCGGCGAAGCCGCCCGCAAGGAACTCGAGCCAGTCTAGCTGGCGGGCTTGACGAACTTGTAGGCGAACTGGCTGGTGTGGCCACGGATCGATTTGTCGAACACCGGGATGTCGAGCGGGTCGGCCGGATTTTCGAGCACTTTGCTTTCGCCCGCGAACTTGAAGCCAACGGCCTCGACGATCTGGCGCACCGCCGCCGGCTCGATCCGGTGGAGTGTGTCGGTATCGCTTAGCCCGCGTCCCGGCTTGGCCATATGGTCGATGACCATGAAGGTGCCGCCCGGTTTCAGGGTCTTGAACGCATCCTTGGCCAGGCTCGACGGGTCGCCCTTGCCCATGAATTCATCCGGATAGTCGTGGAAATTCTGCGACGTCCAGACGACATCGAGCGGCTCGGGCGCCGTCAAAGTGGTCGTCGGCTGCACCTGGGTGACGATGTTGCCGTAATATTTGTCGGCGGCGAGTTTGGTCAGCGTCGCGACATCGCCGGTCGCTTCGCGCGCATAGGCCTGCGGCCAGACCGCATAGACCTTGCCGCCTGGCCCGACGATCTTGCTCAGGGTGCGCGTCCAATAGCCGCTGCCGGGAATCAGATCGAGCACCTTGTCCCCCGGCTTGACCCCGGCCAGCGCGATCAGCGGCCCTGGTTTACGCCGTTCGTCGGCTGAATCGCGCTGCGCCTTGCGGCCCGGGTCGGCGAGCGCGGCATCGAGCACGGCTTGCGAGAATTTGCTTGGTGCGGCTTGCGGCGCGACCTTGTTGCAGGCCGACAGAAGCATTGCCGACGCCGCGCCAACGATCACCCAATATTTGTTCATACGCTCACCTCCTCGGCTGCGCTGCGGCAAGGCCCTTCACGCATGCGAGCGGTTTTCGACGAACGCCTAGGCGGCTTCGGCCATCGATGCGGCGACGAAGCGGGTCAGCTCGGTCTCGTCGAGCGGTCCAGCACCCAGGAACCCCTGGTAGAGGTCGCAGCCCCAGTCGGCGAGCAGGACCAGTTGCTCGGTGCTCTCGACGCCTTCGACCACGACCTTCAGTTCGAGTTCGCGGGCCAGCGCGATCATCGCCTTGACGACGATGCGATCGCGCTTCCCGCCGACGATATCGGCGATCAGCCCGCGGTCGATCTTCAATATGTCGAGCGGCAGGCTGGTGAGGTAAGCCAGGCTGGCATAGCCGGTGCCGAAATCGTCGACGGCGATGCGTACCCCGGCGCTGCGCAGCACGGCCAAGCGAGCGGCAATCGCGTCGCTATCCGACAACAAGGCGCTTTCGGTAATCTCGACCGTGATTCGCCGTGGATCGATGCCGGCGTCCCTGATTTCCGCGAGCAGCCATTGGTCATAGCCGGCCCGCGCCAAATCCTGCGGCAACAGGTTGATCGACAGGTGCAGATCCGTGAGCGCTCCTTCCCAAGTCGCGGCGGTGCGCAGCGCCTTGCGCTGGATTAGTCGCGACAAGCGCTCGGACAAGCCCGCCGCCGCGGCGCGCGCGAACAAGGCTTCGGGGGACACCGCCCCTTCCCAACGCGCCAGGGCCTCGACGCCGACGATCGCGCCGCTGACCGGGTCGATTTGCGGCTGATAGAGAAGCGAAATCCGCTGATGGGCGATGACCGCTTCCAACGTGCGATCGCGCTTGGGCGTGGCGGGCGTCGGAACGCTTTGATCCGACGCCCGCTTCCCCCTGGAAAATCCACTGAACCATTTGAACATGGCTCCTGCTAACGCCTGCCGCAGGGAGCTGGAAGCGTGCTGCGCGGCCCGACCCACAACGGGACAGTGACGCCTCTCACCAAAAACCCTATGTTCGCGCCGATGAGGAACCAGGATTGACCGCGAACGTAAGCCAGCCGGCTGGCGCCAAGGTCAAGCGCGACCTCGCCATCCTCGGTGTCGGGCTGATGTCGTCGGACACGCCCGTCGCCAAGGCCGCCGAAGCCATGCTCCGCCGCCGCTACGACTGGGCCGACGTCGACAAGGCCAAGACCCTGGTCGCGCTCGGCGGCGACGGTTTCATGCTCCAGACGTTGCATCACATGCTCGAAAGCGGGTCTTCGCGCCCGGTGTTCGGCATGAACCGCGGCACTTTCGGCTTTCTGATGAACGAATGGCGGCTCGACACGCTGCCCGAGCGGATCGCGGCCGCCAAGGCAATCCGCGTCGCGCCGCTCGAGATGATCGCCACGACGGTTGGTGGCAAAGTTCACACCCACGCCGCGATCAACGAAGTCTCGCTCCTCCGCGAAACCCGCCAGTCGGCCAAGATCGAAGTGCTGGTCAACGGTCGCGTCGTGATGCCGGAACTGGTCTGCGACGGAGTGCTGGTGGCGACGCCGGCGGGATCGACCGCTTACAATCTCTCGGCGCGCGGGCCGATCCTGCCGCTGCAAGCCAAGATGCTGGCGCTGACGCCGATCAGCCCGTTTCGCCCGCGCCGCTGGTCGGGCGCCATCCTGCCCGACGATACGGCGGTATGCTTCAATGTCCTCGAACCAACCAACCGGCCGGTATCCGCGGTCGCCGACCAGTTTGAAGTGCGCGAAGTCGCCAAAGTCGACGTCCGCCTCGATCGCGAGCGCTCGCTGACGTTGCTGTTCGACCCCGAGCACGCACTCGACGAACGCATCACGATGGAGCAATTCGCAACCTGACTCTCTTGCCTTCACGGGTGGGCGCGCTATTTAGCCGCTTCGCTTCGCAAGAGGTGTTCCCCGGTAGCTCAGCGGTAGAGCGTTCGACTGTTAATCGAATGGTCGCCTGTTCGAATCAGGCCCGGGGAGCCATCTCCTTCCCCGGTAGCGTCGACGGGCGGGGCAGCGTCCGCCTCCGAGGAAGGAAGTCAGCCGATGTCGACCAAGCCCGCCGACGACCGCCCGCGCGAGCAGAGCGGTGCCGACATTCTGACCTCGGTCCTTGGCGAGCTCGGCGTCGAGTTTATCTTCGGCTATCCCGGCGGCGCAGTACTGCCGATCTACGATGCGTTGTTCAAACAGAACGCCATTCGTCATGTTCTGGTTCGTCAGGAGGGCGGCGCGGTGCATGCCGCGGAGGGCTACGCGCGCTCGACCGGCAAGGTCGGCGTCGTGCTGGTGACGTCGGGACCCGGCGCGACCAACGCCGTGACAGGGCTGACCGATGCCTTGTGCGACTCGATCCCTGTCGTTTGCTTCACCGGACAGGTGCCGACG
>JAYVRZ010000200.1:0-4582 GCA_043775965.1 Sphingomonas sp. | reverse complement strand
TGCCCTCGGCGCTCAACCGACCTAGACGGAAAATCCATTCGCGATGCATCGCCGCGTCCAGCAGCGTGCTGAACCACAGCATGCGCGTCAAATGAGGATAGCGTTCGGTAATGTTCTGCAGCGTCCGATGATCGAACGTCGCGATCTTGACCGGGCCGAGCGTGGCGACGTCGTGATCCAGCCGCTTCATCGGGAACGCATGCAGATCGACGAAATCGCCCGGTACGTGAACTGCGACCAGCTGCCTTTGTCCCTCGCGATCGTCCATGTAGCGGCAGATGAACCCTTCGAGTAGAAGCGTACTCGTTTCTACTCGGTCGCCGGCCCGGACGATCTGCCTGCGTGCAGGCTCATTACGAACCGCCGCGATGCTGTCCTCGATGACCTGCTTTTCTTCGTCGCTAAGTTCGTCGCGCCCCCGGCCCAACAAGAATTTTCCCGAGATCATCCGCGCATATTCCCCTGACCGATCCCGTATGTCGACACGCGTATAAGAACGGATCCGCATTCGTACTGATCCATATTAAATCCCGTATCGCTAGCGAAACATTGCAGCGGCTCGCGGGTTCCTACGCGACCATGTATCAACCCGAAACTCAAAATGATCACCCCCTGGCGCGTAATTTCATCGCGAACGTTCAGGACCCGCATTTCCCGTGCGTCGGTGCCAAGTCCGCGCTCGGCAAGGGGCAAATGGATATCCTTGTCGCTCGCGATGTTCGTTCGGCATGGGACGACATGCGAATTTCGCCTGCCTTGGCCGACACTGTCCGAAAATACCACGACGACCGCGTGATCTTCCGCACCTTGGTCGTGCTGTTCGAAACTCCCGCCGCGCTGTCGGAGGAGGAGTTTGAAGGCCATCTCTGGGCGCGCGCCCAGTCGCTCAGCGACAAGGACGAATGGCTGGGATACCGGCCCGACCCTTCGGTCAGTAGCGACCCTGATGACCCGCATTTCTCGTTGAGCTTTGCCGGCGAAGCGTTCTTCGTTGTTGGGCTTCATCCCAATGCGAGCCGCCCTGCCCGCCGGTTCGAAACTCCAGCAATGGTGTTCAACCTGCACGATCAGTTTGAAGTGCTGCGGAACCAGCAACGCTACGATAAGCTGCGCTCGTCGATCCTGGCTCGCGACCTGGAACTGGCGGGATCGATGAACCCGATGCTGGCACGGCACGGAGAATCGAGCGAAGCGCGACAATATAGCGGTCGCGTTGTCGACGAATACTGGAAATGCCCATTCAAGCGAGGTGAAGTGCGTGCCTGATATCGAGACGATCCCGCCGCGTTCGGGGGCCGGGTTCACGCTGGATCGCGGGCAAACACTCACGGTCATCGATCCCGAGGGTCGCCAGGTGTCCGACCTGCTCGCGTACAACCGCGCAGACGTTCGCGAGGCGATCTCGTCCGGGCGGACGCTCGATTATGCAAGCCGATTGTATCTGACGACCGGCGATTCGCTGTATTCGAACCGCAGTAACGTGATGCTGCAGATCGTTGCCGACGATGTCGGCCGCCATGATTTTCTACTGACCCCGTGTTCGAAGGAGACGTTTGCGATCATCTACGGCGATACCGATCCGCACCGCGGGTGTTTCGGCAATCTGGCTGAGGCGCTGGCGCCTTGGAACATCGAGCCGGACCAGATCCCGGTCGCGTTCAACTGTTTTATGAACGTGCCGATCGACGGCAAGACCGGTGCGTTTACCGTCGAACCGCCGCTCAGCAAGGCGGGTGACACGATAGTCTTCCACGCCGAGATGGATTTGGTGATCGGAATGACTGCCTGTTCGGCACTCCAGTCGAACGACGGCTCGTTCAAGCCGATCCAATACCGGATCGACTGAACGCCGCCACAACTCTGGTGCCCCTGGCCGGAATCGAACCAGCATGCCTTGCGGCAACCGATTTTGAGTCGGTCGCGTCTACCAATTTCGCCACAGGGGCAGCGGCGGTTCGCTAGACGAAGGTGTTCGTTGCTGCAAGCGGCATTGTGCCCAGGTCAGTTTTTGGGCGGTTGGCGACGGTAGCCGAGCGCTTCGGCGATATGGATGCGGCCGACCGTCTCGCTACCGGCCAAGTCAGCGATAGTGCGACCGACCCGGAGGATGCGAGTATAGCCGCGCGCGGTCAGGCGCATCGCTTCGGCCGCCTGGGCGAGCAGCCTTTGGCCGGGTTCGTCGGGTGTCGCGACCGCATCGAGTAGCGGGCCGTCGGCTTCGGCATTGGTCCTGGCGGCATGGTCGCGGTAGCGGTCGGACTGGATCGCTCGCGCTCCCGCCACCCGCGCCGCCACCTCCGCCGAGCCTTCGGTCGGGGGCGGCAAGATGAGGTCCGCGGCGCTGACCGCCTGAACGTCGATGTGGAGATCGATGCGGTCCAGTAGCGGACCAGAGACCTTTGCCTGATAGTCCGCCGCGCATTTCGGCGCCCGCGCGCAAGCGAGGCTTGCGTCGCCGAGATGTCCGCACCGGCACGGGTTCATCGCGGCGATCAACTGGACGCGGGCGGGGAAGGTGACGTGCGCGTTCGCCCGCGCGACGCTGACCGTGCCCGTTTCGAGCGGCTGGCGAAGCGAATCGAGGACGGCGCGTTGGAACTCGGGGAGTTCATCGAGGAACAGCACGCCAAGATGCGCGAGACTGACTTCGCCGGGCTTCACCTTGAGACCGCCGCCAGTGAGCGCAGCCATCGAGGCCGAGTGATGCGGGGCACGGAATGGACGTGTGCGCGTAAGGCGACCGCCGGTCAGCGTACCCGCGACCGACTGGACCATCGACACTTCGAGCGCCTCGGCCGGGTCGAGCGGTGGGAGGATACCGGGCAGGCACGCCGCCATCAGCGACTTGCCCGAACCCGGCGGCCCGACCATCAACAGGTTATGCGAGCCGGCGGCAGCGATCTCCAGCGCGCGTTTGGCGGTCTCCTGCCCTTTTACCTGGCGGAGGTCGGGGCCGTGGTCGGCCGTCTCGGCGATGCCGGGCTTGGGCGGACTGAGCAGTCCGTGACCCTTGAAATGGTTTAGCAGCGATAACAGGTCGGGCGCGGCGATGACCTCGATCTCGCCCGCCCATGCCGCTTCCGACCCTTGCGCGGCCGGACAGACGAGCCCCTTTCCCATTTCCGATGCGTGCAACGCCGCGAGCAACACGCCAGGCGAGGCGGTGATGCGTGCGTCTAGCCCGAGCTCGCCGACGATGACATAATCGGCCAGCGCTTCGGCATCGACGACGCCCATCGCCGCCAGCAACGCGAGCGCGATGGGTAGATCGAAATGCGATCCTTCTTTCGGCAGATCGGCGGGCGACAGGTTCACCGCGATGCGCTTCGGCGGCAGGGAAAGTCCCATGCCGGCGATCGCACCGCGCACGCGTTCGCGGCTTTCGCCGACCGCCTTGTCCGCCAACCCGACCACGTTGAACGCCGGAAGTCCTGGAATCAGTTGTACTTGCACCTCAACCGCGCGTGCCTCCAGCCCGAGATACGCCACCGATGCCACGATCGCCGCCATGCCCGCCCCCCCGCGACACGACGTCACGCCTTATTCATACCCGAATTGCCATGTCTGCAAGGACGAGCGGGATACGCCCGTCTTGTTAACCTAACACACCGGACCCACATGCCTTCCGTGAACGCCGTCCGCTCCCCCATCCTGCGCATCGGCCAGTTGCTGCTCGGAACGGTGTTGATCCTGAGCGCGCCGATCCTCGCGCCATTGCCGGGGCCGGCGGGGATCTTCCTGTTCGCAGGCGGGATGGTACTGGTGCTGCGCAACTCGCGCTGGGCACGGCTGAAATGGGCGCGGCTGAAGCGGCGCTGGCCGAGGACGGGCCAGTTCGTCGACCGGATGATGCGGCGGCAGAGTGCGATGCGCCGGCACGAGCGCGCGAAGGCGGCTAAAAGCGCCGCTGCCGCGACCGGTGCGAATTGACTTACCGCGGCTCTTTCCGTAAGCGCCCAGCCATCAAGGCCGTCCGCGTGGCGGCCGTTTTCTATTTGATGACCTAGGGAATGACCAATGAAGCGGACCTTTCAGCCGAGCAACCTGGTACGCGCACGCCGTCACGGCTTCCGCGCACGGATGGCGACGGTCGGCGGCCGGGCAGTGATCCACGCACGCCGCGCCCGCGGTCGCAAGAAGCTGTCGGCCTAACCGTTATAGATAAGCGCCGCGATTTTCTCGCGGCGAATGCGGGGAAGCGCGCACCGATGCCGGGATTCGTCCTGCTGATGCGCCCTCGCGATGACGGTGACGAGACGATGCGAATCGGCTTCACCGTCACCAAGAAGATCGGCAACGCCGTCGTCCGGAACCGCATGAAACGGCGGTTGCGGGCGTTGGCGCGTGAGCTGTTGGCGGAGCGCGGCGTCGTCGGGGCCGATCATGTTTTGATTGGGCGTAATGGCGGGGTCGAGCGGGACTACGCTCTGTTGCGGACCGAGTTGGGGAAGGCTTTTGGGAAGGTCGCAAGACCCGCAGAGCCCTCAGCGAAGGCGCCCGCTCCAACGCATGGCGCCACCCCAGCGCACGGCGCTACCCCGGCGAAGGCTACCACCCCGGCGAAGGCCGGGGCCCAATTGGG
>JAYVRZ010000199.1:0-8852 GCA_043775965.1 Sphingomonas sp. | reverse complement strand
CGGAACGTCTAACAGCGACATGCCCAGGGCGAGGACGAACTGTGCGATCACCGCATGCGGGATCGCGAACGGCTTGGGCGGCCCGGTCGTCCCGCTGGTCAGGATCTCGACGCGGGTCGGCCCGTCGTCCGGTCGCGGTTCGGCCCGGTCCAAACCGGCGACGACATGCGCGCTCATGCCCGACAGCGCGATGCCCGCCATGCCGTTGGAGGCGAGCACCTTGCATATCTCGGGCGTGAAATCCGCGTCCGCCATGACGACGACCGCCGACCCCGCCCGTTCGATCGCGGCGGCGATCGCGGGCGCGGACTGGAACGCGTAGATCATCCGGACGCTGCGACCATCGACCAGCATGCCGAGGAAGGCGGCGAGCGCGGACGGACGATTGCGTGGGACGAAGCTGACTGTCCGGACGCCGGGCCCAAGCGCGGCGAGCAGCGCCCGTATCTCGGCCGCCAACCTCTGGACGGTGCCCCACTCGTACCAGATGCCGTCGAATTCGATCGCGGGACGGGACGGGTCGATCGTCAGCGTTTCGGCGCAGAGTTCGGTCAGCGGTCTCATCGCGACCATGTCTAAGTCGCTTTACCGGACCGGCAAGCGCGGGCACATCGTAGGGGCGGTCAATCGGGCCGGGGAGGGCGGAGGACCAAGGTGACGAGTATCGCTCCCTATCTGATCGATCCCGCGCTCCTGGGATCGGGCTGGTCCGGCGACCGGATGCCGCTGGCGTTCGTCGAGGTCGATCGACTGGCGGACGATTTCGACGAACTTCACCTCCCGCCCTTTCCGATCATCGGCCTTGGCGATCCGTCGGATCCACGATCACGGGCACTCGATACGATCGTCGAAACGCCGGTCACGGCGGAGCGCATCGTCGAGCAGGTGACCCGTCATCCTTACGCGGCCGCAGCGACGGTGCAGCTGTTGCGGTGCACCGAAGGCATGGACGCGGGCGCTGCGTTGACGCTGGAATCGATCACCTACGCGATGCTGCAGGGTAGCGCCGAGCATGCGAACTGGATCGCGGCGCAACCACGGACCGAACCCGCCCCACCCGGCCGGATCGTCCTGACCCGCGACAACACGCGGTTGACGATGATAATCGACCGCCCCACCGCCCGCAACGCCATCGACCGGGCACTTCGCGACGCGCTGTTCGAGGCGCTCACGATCGCCGCGCTCGATCCGGACATCGCGCACGTCGAACTGCGCTCGGTCGGGCCGGCGTTCAGCGTGGGCGCCGATCTGGCCGAGTTCGGTACCACGCGCGATCCGGCGACCGCGCATGCGATCCGTAGCGCGACGCTTCCGGCACACCCGTTGTCACGCTGTGGCCCGAACGTCGATGTGCACGTGCAGGGCGCGTGCGTCGGCTCGGCGCTGGAGATGGCGGCGTTCGCGGGGCGGCTCACGGCAGCGCGTTCCGCCTGGTTTCAGCTTCCCGAGCTGGGGATGGGGATCCTGCCGGGGGCAGGGGGTTGCGTCTCGGTACCGCGCCGCATCGGTCGGCAGCGCGCGGCGCTGATGATCCTGTCGGGCAAGCGGATCGACGCGGCGACGGCGTTACGCTGGGGGTTGGTCGATGCGATCATGGACGAGGCGGCCATCGGTCCAGCTGGCGCAGACGCCAACTAAGGCGAGGTCGTCGCGCGCGCGCGCCCATCCCCGGTCGAGTAGGCAAAGATCGGCTGGTGCCCCGATTTCGACACGCCGCCGTCGGCGCAAGTCTTCGGGGGCGGCCAGATACAGGTCGAGCGCCTGTTCGGGGGTAAGCGCCTCGGCCGCACCGATCATTGCCCCCGAACGCGTCCGGCGCGAAACCGCTGCGGCCATCGACGTCCAGGGGTCGGCGCCGCCGAACGGGGCATCACTACCGCCCGCGAGCGTCACGTCCGCGTCGAGGAACGCCCGCAGGCGATAGAGCAGCGGCTGGTCATTCGCCGCAACGCTGTGGCGGTAGGCGTCACCGCGCTCGGCGATGAAATGCGGCTGGCTGACCACCGCGAGCCCAAGCCGCGCGATCTCCTCGACGGCGGAGTCCGGCGCGATCGAGGCGTGTTCGATACGGTCACCCCGCATCGCACCCGCTTCGTCGATCGCCGCCAGCGTGAAGACAAGCTCGACCTCGGTGACACAGTGGACCGCGACGGCACGGTTCTGGTCGTGAGCACCGCGGATCGATTGCAAGATATCGTCGAACGCTGGCAGCGCGGCTTCGTGCAGGTGCAGCTTGACCGGGCCCAACGTGATACCGTCCGCCATATCGTCCCAAGACAGCGCACTGCGACCAGCCAGCGTTACCCTTTGTGGCAGATTTCCGTTTGCGTGTTCGGCGGCAAAATGTCCGGCAATTACGGCGTCGTTCGCTGGAGATATCTCCGTCAGTCCAGTCACGCCGCGACGGGCAAGCATCGTGCCGATCGCCCCGAAGGACGGCGGACGGCCGGCAAGCGCCGTTTTCAGCCACGCATCCGCCTCGAACAGTCGCCCGGTGAAGCGTCCGTCGATCCGTTCCAGTTCCGGCGGTGCGGCTCGACCGGCAAGCAGCAGGTCGAGCGCCATCGTGTTCAGAAACCACATCCGCCCGCCCCGGTGCTGTACACGGATAGGTCGATCCGCCGCGATCGCGTCGAGCATCCCGGCGTCAAGCATCCCCGCGACGCTCTCGTGATACCCGATGCCGCGCAGCCAGCCCGTGCCGGATATTCGCAACGCTTCGGTCATTGCTGCGGTCAGCGCCTCCAGGCTGGCGACATGCGGTGGGCCGCATTGCACCGACGCCGCGGCTGCGGCGAGCGCGGCGACGTGAATATGGTGATCGTGCAAGCCCGGCAGCAGCAGCCCGCCACATGCTTCGATCGACGCCTCTCCCGCTGCCGAGGTAAGCTGTCCGATCGCGACGACATGGCCGTTTTGGATGCGGAGATCGGCCAGGCGCCCGCCCTCCAGTTCGGCGCCGCGGATCAGCATGGGACCAGCTCTGCCAGCGCTGTCCGCGTATCGGCGCCAAGTTCCGCCACCGGACCTATGGGACGCGACTGCACCGTTGGAAACGGCATCCCCTTGGCTGCTGCCCATGCGAAGAGCGAGGCGTCGAGATCGCCGGATCGCCGGGCGATCGCCATGGCCTCCGCAACGACACCGGTCATGGCCAGCCCGTAGCGACCGCCACGACCCGACGCCCACGCCTGCCACGCGACACCTGCCGCACGGATCCCGGTCAGCGGATCGGCGATCGCGTCCCCGACGAAACCCGGTCGTCCGGCGGTGTCGTGCAGCGCCGCGCCAAGCCCTGCCGCCATTGCGCAATCGTCGCCGAAGCCGACCCAGTTCGCGGCGTCGCCCTGTGCGCCGTGCCCGGTGATCGTGATCCAGGTCAGGCCGGGGTGTCCGCGCACGACGTCGTTTGCGTCAATGCCGAGATGTGCGAGGGCGCGTGGCCGTGCGGCCTCGATCACGATGTCCGATCGTGCGATCAGCGCCAGGAGGGCGTCGCGGTCGGCGGCGACGGTAAGGTCTAGCGCAACGTTCGCTTTCCCTTGGTTGAGCAAGGCGAAAAACTCTGGGTCGCCGTGCCGCATCGCATCGGGCCGGGTGCGGCTCTCGACTTTCGTGACCTCAGCCCCGGTCAACCACAGAAGATGTGCCGCCAACGGTCCGGCCCACAAAGCGGAAAGATCGAGCACCCGCGGCACCCTCCTGCCCGGTGCCGAAACTGCAGGGGCTATCAACGTGCAGCTGGGGGCGACATCAGGTATTCCATTCGCAGCAGCGATCGCCAGCCCCAGCATCCGACCGCGGGCGACGAGATCGTCGACGTCCTGCATAACCATGCTAGCTGTTACGGCTGCAACGTACTGATACTCGGTACACGTCTCGAACAGCGCCGGTAGCAGCGTCCAGTCGTCCGGTCGCGCGAGGTTCAGCGCCACGCCCCCGGTTTGCGTATTGAAGATCCGGCATCCCCCGCCGGCCGATACCTGGCCAGGAATGCGGAAGCCGCTATGCATAGCGCGCTCGCCCAGCAAGGCCGCGCCATCGACACAGGCGAGCGTTTGCCCGGTCATGCGCTCGAAGTCGCGAACCCAGGTTTCGGCAACATCGGCGAGCGGAATGGCGGCCGTCATCTTAGCCCTCGAACAGCTTGCGGACCTGGCGCCTGAGCAATTTGCCCATCTCGTTATAGGGCAGTGTGTCAACAAACACGATCCGCTCGGGCACGCGCGACGAGCGCAACCGGTTCCGGATTAGCGCGCGCAACTCCGCCTCGCCGGGGCGAGCATGTTCGGGACGGCAGGCAAGTGCTATGCCGACCGCTTCGCCCCATTCCGCCGACGCGACCGCGACGGCAGCTGCATCGGCGATAGCTGCGTGCGTCAGTAGCACGTCCTCGATCTCGCCCGGCGAGATGTTCTCGCCGCCGCGCACGATCACGTCGTCCGCGCGGCCGGCGAGGAAGAGATAGCCCTCGGCATCGATCCACCCGGCATCACGCGTCGGGAACCAGCCCGCCGCATCGAGCGCGCTGCGCTCCTTGTATTCGCCCGAGACTTGATCGCCGCGGACGTAGATTTCGCCGCGTTCGCCGACGGGAAGGACCTTGCCGTTCTCGTCGCGGATCTCGAGTTCGATCGTCGGCAGCGGTCGGCCGACGGACGACAGCCGCGCGCGGATTTCCTCGTCATCCGCCCGATGCGCGGCACGGTGGTCTTCGGGGCCGAGCAGCGCGACCGTCGAACTTGTCTCGGTCAGGCCATAGGCGTTCGTGAAGTCGGTATCGGGAAACAGGTCGAGCGCGCGATCTATCAGTTCGATCGGCATGCGACCCCCGCCATAGGCGATCGCTCGCAGCGATGCGATGTCGCCGGGCGCATTCGCGTCCATCGCGGTGACGATCCGCGCCAGCATCGTCGGCACGACGAACGCGTTGGTCGCGCGCTCTGCGGCGACCAAAGCAAGCCAAGCGTCGGGGTCGAACGCCGGCAGCATGAGGATCCGCCGCATCGCATAGACCGAGCTGAGCAACGCCGCGATCCCGGCGATGTGATAGGGCGGCACGCAGACTAGCGCGGCATCGTCCTCGGGCGCCGAACCGAACTCGACCGTTCCTAGAATGTACGACACCAAGTTCGAATGCCGCAGCACCGCCGCCTTGGGCGCAGCCGTGGTGCCGCTGGTGAACAGCTGGATAGCGATCGTCTCGGCAGTTTCGTCGAGCTCGGGGCCGTCCGCATGTGCTTCGGCCTCGCGCACGAAGCCGTTTCTGGACCATGCCGCGTGGCCAGCGTCCGCGCTCAGCCGTCCGATACGCTCGACGTCGCCGATGATGTAGGCAGGTGCGATCCGAGCGAGCAGCGCGCCGAGATCGGCGTCCGCGAGTCGGTAATTGAGCGGGACATACGGTATTCCCGCGATCGCCGCACCGAACAATGCGATCGCCGACGCCTCGCTGCTTTCGTCGAGCAGTGCGACGTGCCACGTCTTGCTCGCCCGGATGCTCCGCGCCGCACCCTGCGCGGCGCGGTATAGCGCACCGTAGGACCAGCGCCGGCCGTCGCAGACCAGGGCGATCCGGTCGGCGTCGGTATCTGCCGCCATCTGGAGAAAGAGCGAGATGTTCATGCGATCGCCGTTCAGTCGGACGCGGGCAGAGGCTTGGCGTCCTTGGTGACGAGTGCCACCCCGTCGAGCGACAGCGATCCCGCGCCCTGCTTCACGCACAGCAACTCGACCGTGCCGCCCGCATCGACGTAGCGCTTGCCCATCCTCGTACCGTCCGCGAACGCTGGGTCGATCGCACCGCGTTCGGCCGGCCGCTCGTCCACCATCGTTGCGCCGCCACAGGCGACAATGCCGTCGCTGTTGCCGCGGATGACCATGACTTCGGTGTCGCAAACGACGGATTTGAGCTTCGTTCCGGGCTTCATGGCGTCCTCGAATTTCATTCTGGGCGCGTTGCCCCCAGCTCTGAATGTAGAGAAGCCCCCGGTGCGAGCGTCAACCCTCGCCGCATCGTGCCGACGATGAGATGACGCTATCGATCACCCCATCGTCGGGATGACGAAGCTCTGGTCGACCACCGATCCCCCGGTGACGTCCGCCGATGGCCAGCGCTGAGTCACCTTCTTGGTGCGCGTGTAGAAGCGAATGCCGTCCATGCCGTACTGGTCGAGATCGCCGAAGCCCGAGCGTTTCCACCCGCCGAAGCTGTGATATGCCACCGGCACCGGGATCGGCACGTTGATCCCGACCATGCCGATCTCGACACTGCTCGCGAACTTGCGGGCGAAGTCGCCGTTGCGCGTGAAGATCGCGACGCCGTTGCCGTATTGATGGTTGGTCGGATACGACACCGCCTCCTCGAACGTCTTGGCGCGCATGATCTGCAGCACCGGCCCGAAGATCTCCTCCTGATAGCTCTGCATCTCGGGCGTCACGCGGTCGAGCAGCGTCGGCCCCATGAAATAGCCGTTCTCGTACCCCTGCAGCGTCAGCCCGCGTCCGTCGACGACCAGTTCCGCGCCTTCGTCGATCGCCATCTGAATATAGGCCTCGACCCGCGCTTTGTGCGCCGCGCCGATCACCGGGCCGTAATGCGCGTCGGGGTCGGTCGGCACGCCGACGCGCAGGTCGGCGATCGCCGCGATGAGCTTGCCGCGCAGGCGGTCGGCGGTCTCCTCGCCGACCGGAACGACCACCGGCAGCGCCATGCACCGCTCGCCCGCCGAGCCGTAGGCCGCACCGATGATATCGGCGACCGCCTGGTCCATGTCGGCGTCGGGCAGGATGATGCCATGATTCTTCGCGCCGCCCATGCACTGCACGCGCTTGCCGTTCGCGGCGCCGCGACCATAGACATATTGTGCGATGTCGGACGATCCGACGAAGCTGATCGCCTTGATGTCGGCATGGTCAAGTATCGCGTCGACCATCGCCTTGTCGCCGTGCACGACGTTCAGGATGCCCTTGGGCAGGCCCGCCTCGATCGCCAGTTCTGCCAAGCGCACCGGCACTGAAGGATCGCGCTCGGACGGCTTGATGATGAACGCGTTCCCGCACGCGATCGCGGGCGCACACATCCACAGCGGGATCATCGCCGGGAAGTTGAATGGCGTGATACCGGCTGCGATGCCGATCGGCTGGCGCATCGAATAAACGTCGATGCCGGGTCCGGCGCCTTCGGTGTACTCGCCCTTGAGCAGATGCGGGATGCCACAGACGAACTCGACGACTTCGAGCCCGCGCTGGATATCACCCTTCGAATCGGCGATCACCTTGCCGTGTTCGCGCGAGAGCAGTTCGGCGAGTTCGTCCATGTGCGTCTCGATCAGTTCCTTGAACCGGAACATCACGCGGGCGCGGCGCTGCGGGTTGGTCGCGGCCCAGGCCGGTTGCGCGGCCTTCGCGTTGGCGACCGCCTCGTCCAGCAATGCCGCATCGCCGAGCGCGACCTTCGCCTGCACTTCGCCGAGCGCGGGATCGTAGACGTCGCCGAGTCGGGTGGGCGTTGCGGTTGAAGCGGTGCCGTCGATGAAGTGCTGAATCGTGCGCATCGGGGAATCCTCATCCATTAATTATGACGATGGGATAGCATCTGCGATTATGTACAGATATACGGGTCGAATGCGAAACAGGTGTGCATTTTTGTAGATGCTGAACTGGGACGATCTGCGCATCTTCCTGGCGGTCGCGCGGAGCGGCAGCTTCGTTGCCAGCGGGCGCGCACTCGGGCTCAACCACACCACGCTCGCGCGCCGCTTGACTGCGCTCGAAAGCACGATCGGCACGCGGTTGTTCGATCGCTCCCCGCGCGGTGTCCAGCCGACCAAGGCGGGGCTCGACCTGATCGAGCATGCCGAGCGCATCGAGGAGGAGGTCCTGGCCGCGGGGCGCCGTATCGAGGGGCAGGACGGCGCGGTCTCTGGCGTCGTGCGGCTGTCGACGCCGGAAGCGTTCGGCACCTATTTCATCGCACCGCGCGCGCACCTCCTGAACGCGGCGCATCCCCAAGTCGAACTTGAACTCGCGCCCGAATCGCGGAACGTCAACCTGTCGAAGCGCGAGGCGGACATTGCGATCAGCCTGCACCGGCCCGACCAAGGGCGGTTGCAGGCGGCGCGTCTCGTCGATTACCGGATCGGACTGTACGCGTCGGAGGATCTGCTCGCACGCGTGGGACCGATCGAGACACTGGCGGCGCTGCGCTCTCAGCCGTTCATTTCGTATATCGAGGAGATGATCGACCTGCCCGAACTGCGAAACCTCGATCGCTCGCTCGCCAGAAGGTGCGTATTCCGATCCAGTTCGGTAGCGGCACAGATGGAGGCGGTCGCGTCGGGGCTCGGTTTCGGCTTGCTTCACTGTTTCGCGGTCAGTCCCCACATGCGGTTGGTGCGGGTGCTGCCCGACGAAGTCGAAGTGGTCCGAAGCTACTGGATGGTGCTTCACGCTGATCTAGCGCGCGTGCCCCGCATCCGCGCCGTCGCAGATTTCGTCGCCGAGCGCGTCCGCGCGGAAGCGGGAAGTTTCTGATACGGAGCGATAAAAGAGGAGAGGGCGGGATGACGGAGTTCGGCACGTACGACTATGTGATCGTCGGCGCGGGGGCGGCCGGCTGTCTGCTCGCCAACCGCTTATCCGCCGACCCGCGTGCTTCTGCTCGAAGCCGGCGGCAAGGACGAGTGGATCTGGTTTCACGTCCCCGCGGGCTATCTGTTCGCGATCGGCAATCCCCGCGCCGACTGGATGTTCGAGACGGTGGCCGAAGCGGGATTGGGCGGGCGCAGTCTCGCCTATTCGCGCGGCAAGGTGATCGGCGGGTCGTCGTCGATCAACGCGATGATCTACAT
>JAYVRZ010000198.1:0-3083 GCA_043775965.1 Sphingomonas sp. | reverse complement strand
CCTTCGCCGGGGTGGTGGCAGAGCGAGGAGTGTCTTCTACCCAAACGCCAGCTCCCTTTCCCTTGTTCTCCCGCGAAGGCGGGAGCCCAGGCTGGGTCCCCGCCTTCGCGGGGAAACATTGTCGTCGGGCGCGCCCTCTCGATAACAAACGCCGGCTCACCCAGCTCACACACCTCCCTTGAGCGAACCGCCCCGCTCGCCTAAGTCCCCGCGCATGACCTCCACGAACGACATCCGCCGCGGCTTCCTCGACTATTTCGGTTCGCAGGGGCACCAGATCGTGCCCTCCGCGCCGCTCGTGCCGCAGAACGACCCGACGCTGATGTTCGTCAACGCCGGGATGGTGCCGTTCAAGAACGTCTTCACCGGCCTCGAATCGCGCCCCTACACGACCGCGACGTCGAGCCAGAAATGCGTCCGCGCCGGCGGCAAGCACAATGATCTCGACAATGTCGGCTACACCGCGCGCCACCACACCTTCTTCGAAATGCTCGGCAATTTCTCGTTCGGCGATTATTTCAAGGAGCAGGCGATCACCCACGCTTGGACGTTGCTGACCAAGGAATGGGGCCTGTCGCCCGACAAGCTGACCGCCACCGTCTACCACACCGACGACGAGGCGTTCGACCTCTGGAAGAAGATCGCGGGCTTGCCCGATCACCGTATTATCCGCATTCCGACCAAGGATAATTTCTGGTCGATGGGCGACAACGGGCCGTGCGGGCCGTGCTCTGAAATCTTCTACGATCACGGCGACCACATCTTCGGCGGCCCTCCCGGCAGCCCAGACGAGGACGGCGATCGGTTCGTCGAGATCTGGAACCTCGTCTTCATGCAGTACGAGCAGGAGAATGCCGAGATCGTCGGCAACCTGCCCAAGCCGTCGATCGACACCGGCATGGGGCTCGAGCGCATCGCCGCGGTCATGCAGGGCGTCACCGACAATTACGACACCGACATTTTCAAGGCGCTGATCGCGGCCTCGGGCGCGCTGACGCATACCGCGACCGACGGCGCCAACACCGCCAGCCACCGCGTGATCGCCGATCACCTGCGCACCGCCGGTTTCCTGGTGGCGGATGGCGTGCTGCCCGCGAACGAGGGCCGCGGCTACGTCCTGCGCCGGATCATGCGCCGCGCGATGCGCCACGCGCATATCCTCGGCGCGAAGGAGCCGTTGATGCATCGGCTGGTCCCCGCGCTCGTCACCGAGATGGGCGCCGCCTATCCCGAACTGTCGCGCGCCCGCCCGCTGATCGAGGCGACGCTGCAGCAGGAGGAAACCCGCTTCCGCCAGACGCTCGACAAGGGGCTGAAGCTGCTCGACGAGGCGACCGTCGGCATGACCGACGGCACGCTCGCGGGCGACGTCGCGTTCAAGCTCTACGACACCTACGGCTTCCCGTACGACTTGACCGAAGACGCGCTGCGCGAACGCAACATCGCGGTCGACCGCGCCGGGTTCGATACCGCGATGGCCGAGCAGAAGCGCGCCGCCCGCGCCGCCTGGAAGGGGTCGGGCGCGAAGGCCTCGGACGATATCTGGTTCGACATCGTCGAGCAGACCGGCGGCACCGAATTCCTCGGTTATGCGTCCGACACCGGCGAGGGTGAGGTCGTCGCCTTGGTCAAGGACGGCGCGCGCGTCGACTCCGCGACGGCGGGCGATACCGTCGCGATCGTCGTCAACCAGACGCCGTTCTACGGTGAGAGCGGCGGGCAGGTCGGCGATGCCGGGCACATCTCCAACGACAGCGGCTTGCGCGCCAACGTCACCGAGACGTCGAAGCAGCTCGGCCGCGTGTTCGTCCATCACGCGATCGTCGATGCGGGCAGCATCAAGGTCGGCGATCCGGTCAAGCTCCAGATCGACGTCGCGCGCCGCGCGCAGATCCGCGCCAACCACTCCGCGACGCATCTGCTGCACGAGGCTCTCCGCGAACGCCTCGGCAAGCACGTCGCGCAGAAGGGCAGCCTGGTCGCGCCCGATCGCCTGCGCTTCGACTTCTCGCAGCCGGTCGCGATGAGCCCCGCCGACATCGCGCAGGTCGAGGCCGACGTGAACGCGCAGGTCCGCGGCAATGGCGCCGTGACGACGCTGTTGATGACCCCCGACGACGCGATCGCGATGGGCGCGATGGCGCTGTTCGGCGAGAAATACGGCGACGAAGTGCGCGTCGTGTCGATGGGCTCGACCGATGAGGGCACCTATTCGATCGAGCTGTGCGGCGGCACACACGTGACGGCGTTGGGCGATATCGGCCTGTTCAAGGTCGTCGGCGAAGGTGCGGTCTCCAGCGGGATCCGGCGTGTCGAGGCGCTGACCGGCGAAGCGGCGCGCGCGTACCTGACCGGCCGCGACGACCGCCTGCGCGAAGCCGCCGCGGTGTTGAAGTCGACCCCCGACGAGGTGCCGACACGCGTCGCGTCGTTGCTCGAAGACCGCCGCCGCCTCGAACGCGAACTCGCCGACGCGAAGAAGGCGCTGGCGCTCGGTGGCGGTGGCGCGGGCGAAGCGGCGGGGCCGGAACAGGTCGGCGGCGTGGCGTTCATCGGCCAGGTGCTCAACGATTTCGAAGCCAAGGGCCTGCGCAGCGCCGTCGACGAAGCCAAGCAGCGGCTCGGCTCGGGCATCGCGGTGATGGTCGCCATCAACGACGGCCGCGCCTCGGTCGCGGTAGGAGTTACGGCAGATCTGGTCGCCAGCCACAACGCGGTCGACCTGCTCAAGATCGCCGTCGCGGTACTCGGCGGGCAGGGCGGCGGCGGCCGTCCCGACATGGCGCAGGGCGGTGGCCCGGACGGCGACAAGGCCGCGGACGCAGTCGCAGCGGTACGCGCGAAACTGGAGTCGGCAGCCACCGCCTAACCGGCAGGCCCCAACCAACCCAACCAAAGAGTGTTCCCCCGCGGACGCGGGGGCCCAGCTAAATACCGTCAGCAACTGCACCCCTGGACCCCCGCCTCCGCGGGGGAACAGGAAGTTTTGTCGGAACTACCCTTAAACCAAAACACCACCCCGGCGAAGGCCGGGGCCCAATTGGCAAGGTCGATGTAACGGTGGACCGCCCGTCGTTATCGCC
>JAYVRZ010000197.1:0-10950 GCA_043775965.1 Sphingomonas sp. | reverse complement strand
CGGGTGCGCCGGCGAGCATCGCGGCGATGATCAACAGGGACATCTTCTATCCTCTCCTAGATGCTGGTGACGCCGCACAACTACGGTCGCCAAAATTCGTGAGACAAGCGACCTAACCGCGAGTCTGTTGCCGTATACGGCAGCTAGTGTCTCGGACTAGAATTGTACGAAGATCTGTCAAGTCTTCTTACTGAATTTGGTCGATGAAATCTTGTTCATGGGGGGGCGTACAAACGCGAGCGGTGCCAATGACATGCTGATCGGGAGGATCAGGCGCCCCCTGAACGGCGGTGTCCCTTGCGGCCTACCGATACACCACCCCGGCCTCCGCCGGGGGGAATGAGTTTGCCGCCGCCCGATTGCTTGGCAGCAGAAAGCTCACCGACTGCCGCACCAACTTGTTCTCCCGCGAAGGCGGGAGCCCAGTCTGGGTCCCCGCCTTCGCGGGGAAACTGAATATTGGCAGAGCGACGGGGCTGATGACGGATAAACCTCCTCACCAGCCCGCCGTCAGTTCCGCAACGGCTTCCCCGTCTGCAACATGTGCACCACCCGAGCCTGCGTCCGTGGATCCTTGACGCTCGCCATGAACGCCGCGCGCTCGAGGTCGAGCAACTGGTCCTCGGTCACGGTGTCGACCAGATCGGCCTCGCCACCGGTCAGCACTTCCGCCAGACGATCCGCGACGACGAGGTCGTAGTCGGTCGCCATGCCCTTCTTGTGGAAGTCCGCGACCGCCATGCTCAGCCCCGTCCGGCCGCTCTCGCCCGCCAGGCGGAAGGTCGGCTTCTCCGGCGTGACATAGCCCTCGACCAGCGACAGCGCCCTGGCCTTGGCGTCCGCCAGCAGACGGTCACGGTTCATCGTGATGCCGTCGTCCTTGCGCAGGATCATCATCTCCTTCGCCTCCGCCGCCGACTTCGCAACGACCGCAGTCGAGATGCTCGTGAACACCTTGGTCAGGACCGGCATCGGGCCCTTGGGGAGCATGCCCGACTTGGTCCAGCGATCGAGCATCTCGCCATTGCCGCCCCAGCCGGGGACGAGACCGACACCGCACTCGACGAGGCCGGCATAGGTCTCGGCATGCGCCTGCACCGCGTCCGAATGGAGCAGCATCTCGCACCCGCCACCGAGCGCGAGGCCCGCGGGCGCGCTGACCACCGGGAACGGCGCGTATTTTAGCGCCTTGTACGCGCGCTGACCGCCCGCGACGCTGGCCTCGACCATGTCCCACAGGCCCGCCCCTACCGCGAACATCGCCGCGCCCAGGTTCGCACCCGCCGAGAAGTTGGCGGCCTCGTTATACACCACCAGCGCCTTGAAGCGCTCGCGGACGAGCGGGATCACCTCCTCGATCAACGCCACGACCTGATCGTCGAGTGCGTTCATCTTGGTATGGAACTCGAGCGCGGCGACGCCGTCGCCGACGTCCCAGAGCGAGGCGGACAGGTTCGTCAGGATCGGCTGCGAACGGAGCTTGATGTCCTCCAGCAGTTCGACCCCGTCCGCGCGCGGCACGTCGGCATAGTCGCCGGCCGCGGTGAGGTACTGACGCTGGCCGTTCTCGACGCGGTAGAACGGACGATCGCCCGCCGTCGTCAGGATCGCGGGAACCTCGCGCCCTTCCGCGGCCAGCCTCGCGGCGAGCATACCCGGTCCCATCCGGTCGATCAGCTCGAACGGCCCGTATTTCCAGTTGTACCCGAGCTTCATCGCGTCATCGATCGCGACGATGTCGTCCGCCGCCTCGCCGACGAGCATCGCCGCGTAGGACAGCGTGTTGCCCAGGATCGACCAAGCAAAGGTGCCGATCTTGCCGGGCTCCGCGATCAGCGCGGCGAGATCCTTGCCGGTCTTGCCGGGCAAGTCTGCGGGCTTGGCTTCGGGGCGGTACTCGCCGGTCGCAAGGTCGAGCGACAGCTTGGTCCGCGTCGCCTTGTCGAAGCGGTAGAAGCCGCCCTTGCCCTTGCGGCCGGTAAAGCCCTCCGCGATCATCTTGTCGACCAATGGCAGCGGGCGGATCGTATCGAAATACGGATCGCCGGCGGGCAGCGTCGAGGACAGGCTCTTCGACAGCAACGGCATCAGATCGACACCGACGAGGTCGACAAGCCCGAAGATACCCGTCTTCGGCACGCCCATCGGACGGCCGCCGATCTGATCGGCTTCCTCGACGGTCAGCCCCTGGTCCATCGCCGCGTTGATTGCGATCGCCAGCCAGTAGGTGCCGATGCGGTTGGCGATGAACCCCGGCGTGTCCTTCGCGCGGACGATCCGCTTGCCCATGAAGCGATCGACGAAATCCTCGACCTTCTCGGCGACGGCGACGTCGGTTGCCACGCCGCGGACGATCTCGACCAGCCGCATGTAGCGCGGCGGGTTGAAGAAGTGCGTGATCAGGAAGTCGGCCTTGAACTGGTCCGACCGCCCCTCGACGAGGTTGCCGAGCGGGATCGTCGAGGTGTTCGACGACACTGCAGTGCCCGGACGCTTTAACGCCTCGAGCTTGGCATACAGCGCCTGCTTGATGTCGAGCCGCTCGACGATCGCCTCGACGATCCAGTCGCACTCGGCGACGCGACCCAAATGATCGTCGATGTTGCCCGTCTCGACCAGCTTGGCCGCACGCTTCGACATGAACGGCGCGGGGTCGGTCTTGAGCATCTTGGCGACCGCGCCTTTGGCCACTGCGTCACGATCGTCACCCTCGCGGGGGACGATGTCGAGCAACAGCACGGGGATGCCGGCATTGGCGACCTGCGCCGCGATACCCGCACCCATCACGCCTGCGCCGATGACGCAGACCTTCTTCACAGCGTCGACCATCATGCGCGCTCCAGCACGGTCGCGATGCCCTGACCGCCGCCGATGCACTGGGTCGCGAGCGCATAGCGGCCACCCTCGCGCGCAAGCAGAGCCGCCGCCTTGCCGACGATCCGCGCGCCGGTCGCGCCGAGCGGATGACCGATCGCGATCGCGCCGCCGTCGAGGTTGATCGTCTCATCCTTCAGCCCGAGATCGCGGATGCAGGCGATCGCCTGGCTCGCGAACGCCTCGTTGATCTCGACCACGTCGAGGTCGGCGACGGTAATGCCCGCGCGCTCCAGCGCCTTCTTCGACGCGCCGATCGGGCCGAGCCCCATCGTCTCGGGCGCGCAACCCGACACGCCGATCGACTTGATCCGCGCGAGGATCGTCAGTCCATGCTTCTTGGCGAACGCCTCAGACGTCACCAGCACCGCCGACGCGCCATCGGTCAGCGGCGACGAGGTGCCCGCGGTCACCGACCCGTCGCTGCTGAACGCAGGCTTCAGGCCGGCGAGAGCGTCGGTGGTCGTGCCGGCGCGGATCGTGCCGTCCTGGCTGACCGGGCCAGCCTTGGTCTGGATCGTCACGATCTCGTCGCTGAGGCGGCCATCGGCGCGCGCCGCGGCGGCCTTGTCCTGGCTCTTGACGGCGAATGCATCCTGTTCGGCGCGCGTGATCTGGTATTGCCGCGCGACGTTCTCAGCGGTCTCGCCCATGCCCATGTAGGCGCCAGCGCTCTTCTTCGCGAGCGCGGGGTTGGGGAGGGGGTTGTAGCCGCCCATCGGCACGCGGCTCATCGATTCGAGGCCCGCACAGATGAACGCCTCGCCCGCGCCGACCGCGATCTGGCCGTAGGCGATGTGAATCGCGCTCATCGACGAGCCGCAGAACCGGTTGACCGTCATCCCGCCGACCGAAATCGGCAGGTCGGCGATCTGCGCGATCAGCTTGGCGACGTTGAGACCCTGCTCGCCCTCGGGGAACGCGCAGCCGAGGATGATGTCCTCGATCTCGGCGGGATCGACGCCGGTCTTGTCGAGCAATCCGCGAATCGTCTGTGCGGCGAGATCGTCCGGACGGACGCGGGCGAGCTCGCCCTTGCCGGCGAGGTGGAACGGCGAGCGGGCGTACCCGGCGATGACGACGTTGGTCACGATGATCCTCTCATATTACGGTCGACCCGGTTAACGCTTGCGGGTTACCCTTAAGGTGCGATACCTCACCTTTACGTCAAGGTGAAGCGCCCGACAATATGGGTTTAAACGCACACCGGGTTTTGGAGAGCGAGATGCAGGACAATATCGCGGGAAGCGCCGTGGGCGTGCCGTTGCTGGGCGAGCCACGTCTGTTGGGCGACGTACTCGACGCCTCGGTGAAGCGCTTCGGTAGCCGCAACGTGCTCGATTTCCTGGGTCGGACGATGACCTATGCCGAGCTCGGCGATTCGGTCGCACGGGCGGCGCGCGGGCTCCAGGATCTCGGCGTCGTGAAGGGCACGCGAGTCGCGCTATGCCTGCCGAACACCCCCTATTACCCGATCCTGTTCTTCGCGATCCTCAAGGCCGGCGGGATCGTCGTCAACGTCAACCCGCTCTATGTCGAGCGCGAACTGGCGCACCTTCTCGAGGATTCGGGCGCGACGATCATCGCGACCTGCGACATCACCGACATCCATGCGCGCGTGCTGAAGGTCGCCGGGCAGATGGGCATCAAGCACATCATCACCTGTCCGATCGCCGGCGCGCTGCCGATGCTGAAGTCGCTGGCGTATCGCCTTTTCAAGCGCGCGGAGATCGGTCGCACGCCACGGGACGCGCGGCATCTGACGTTCGACACGCTTCTGGAGCTGAAGGGTACGCCCGCGCCGGTCGCGGTCTCGCCGGACGAGGTTGCCGTGCTGCAATATACCGGCGGCACTACCGGCGAGCCGAAGGCGGCGATGCTGAGCCACGCCAATCTCGTGTCGAACGCCGACGCGATGGTAATGTTCGTCGGCGGCGAGACGCCCGAGCAGGATCGCGTGATGGGCGCTCTCCCACTGTTCCACGTCTTCGCGCTGACCACCGTGCTGACCTATTCGATCCGGACCGGCGCGGAGATGATCCTGCTGCCGCGGTTCGAACTGCAGCAATTGCTCAAGACGATCGCGCGGACCAAGCCCAACTATTTCCCTGCCGTGCCGACGATCTACGCCGCGATCACGACCGCGGCCGAGACGCAGGCGATCGACCTGTCCTCGATCCACGCCTGCATTTCGGGCGGCGCGCCGCTGCCTGCCGAAGTGCGGACCGCGTTCGAGGCGGCGACCGGCTCGAAACTCGTGGAGGGATACGGCCTGTCCGAAGCCTCGCCGATCATCACCTGCAACCCGATCGACGGCCTCAACAAGCCGGGCTCGGCGGGGCTGCCCTTCCCCGGTACCACGATCGAGATCCGCGACCGCGAGGACCCGACCCGGCTGCTGCCGATCGGCGAGAATGGCGAGATCTGCGCGCGGGGGCCTCAGATCACGCAGGGCTATTGGCACAAGCCCACCGCCACCGCCGAGCTGTTCGCGGACGGCGCGCTGCGCACCGGCGACGTCGGCCATCTCGACGCGGACGGCTATCTGTTCATCGTCGACCGGATCAAGGACCTGATCCTGTGCGGCGGCTACAACGTCTATCCCCGCGTGATCGAGGAGGCGCTGTACGAACACCCCGCCGTGCTCGAAGCCGTCGTGATCGGCGTGCCCGACGCATACCGCGGACAAGCGCCGAAGGCGTTCGTCGTACTGGCCGAAGGGGCGGCGGCTACCCCGCTCGAATTGCGCGATTTTCTCCGCGACAAGATCAGCAAGATCGAGCTTCCCCGCGAGGTCGAAATCCGCGACACTCTGCCCAAGACGCTGATCGGCAAGTTATCCAAAAAGGAACTTGTCGCAGAAGAGGCCGCAAAGGCCGCAGCGGCGGAGGCCAGGGGAGTGAACGCGTGAACGACCGACAGGACGATCTTACCGGCATACAGGAGGTTTCGCGCATGCTCGGCGTGAGCGCGCGGACGCTCAGGTTCTATGAGGACAAGGGACTGATCGAGCCCTGCCGGATCGGCACCACGCGGGTCTACACGCGGCGCGAAGTTGCCCGGATGCAGTTGATCCTGCGCGGCAAACGTCTCGGATTCACGTTGCGCGACATCGAGGAGTTCCTCGACCTCTACGACGCCGATCCGCAGCACGTGGAGCAGATGCGCGCGCTGGCCGAACGTTGCCGCCAGCGGATCGACCTGCTGGATGCGCAACGCGAAGCGATCGTCCAGACCCGTGACGAGCTGGAGAAGATCGAGCAACAGGCGATGGCACGGATCCCGGCCGGCGACGCCTGAACGCCGACAGCCCCGCCCGAAACGGGCGCGATAGGGGCGGCGGGGACGCAGTGCGCGTCCACGCCGCCGGAGCGACTATTCCAGGTCGCCTTCGTCGATCACCACGACGTTCGCCGACGGGCGCTGCGCCGCGGCCTCGAGGCAGATGTCGGCGAGTTCGTCGCTGAAGCGCTCGAACATTTCCAGCGCATCGTCCTCGGGTTCGTCGCCGCTCAGTTCCTTGAGCACGGCATATTGCACCGCAAAATCGCGCTCGTCGCCGTCGATCTCGGCGGTAAACTCGACCTGCTTGGCGACGTCGTTGTCGGTAACGCTGGCCTGGTCGATCTCAAGGCGGCTTGCCATCTAGTCTGAACTCCTGGGGGGTAAGCGCCGTCTCTGCACAACAGCGGCCACCGGAGCAAGCGGCAAGCCGCACGATTATGAGCGACTGGTCTTGGCCATGGCCGCCGGACGAGCGATCATGGCCCCGCGCCGGATTTCAGAAACTTATTTTGGTCCCGAGCCTCACCGTCCGCGGCTCGACGACGCGGCCGAAGCGCCCTTCGACCAGCCCGGCGCTGTCGAACGCGGGGATGTTGCCCGCGTTAGGGATGCCATCGTCTTTGACAAGCGGGTAGGGGCCGAGATGCGGACCTGGATGCTCGCTTCCCTCCAGCGCACGGCCGACGACCAAAGCTAGCGGCCTCACCCGATCTGGCTCAGCGGCATAACGACCGGCCGGCAACCAATACGGTAACGCCGCCGCGATCTACCGGATGGTAATCAAAGCAGGGTCAGGCAACAGGCCTCAGGCGTCGTCACCCATGCGCAGCGCGGCGATGAACGCCTCTTGCGGGATGCTGACCGAGCCGTATTCGCGCATCTTCAGCTTGCCCTTCTTCTGCTTCTCCAGAAGCTTCTTCTTGCGGCTGGCATCGCCACCATAGCATTTGGCGGTCACGTCCTTGCGCATCGCGCTGATCGTCTCGCGCGCGATGACCTTGCCGCCGATCGCCGCCTGGATCGGGATCTTGAACAAATGGCGCGGGATCAGTTCCTTGAGCCGCTCGACCATCCCGCGGCCACGCACTTCGGCGGTGCCGCGGTGGACGATCATGCTGAGTGCGTCGACCGGCTCCTCGTTGACCAGGATGCCCATCTTCACGAGATCGCCCTCGCGGTAGCCGATCTGGTGATAGTCGAAGCTCGCATAGCCCTTCGACATCGACTTCAGCCGGTCGTAGAAATCGAACACGACTTCGTTCAACGGCAGCTCGTAGGTCGCCTGCGCGCGGCCGCCGACATAGGTCAGGTTCTTCTGGATGCCGCGGCGGTCCTGGCAGAGCTTCAGCACGCTGCCGAGATATTCGTCGGGGACATAGATCGTCGCCTCGATCCACGGCTCGCTGATCGTCGCGATCTTGTTGGGCTCGGGCATGTCGGCGGGATTATGCAGCTCGATATGCGTCGTGCCGGACGGGTCGGGGTGGCTCAGCTCGATCTCGTACACCACCGACGGCGCGGTGGTGATCAGGTCGAGGTCGTACTCGCGCGTGAGCCGCTCCTGGATGATCTCCAGGTGTAGCAGCCCGAGGAACCCGCAGCGGAAGCCGAAGCCCAAAGCCGCCGACGTTTCCATCTCGAACGAGAAGCTCGCATCGTTCAGCCGCAGCTTCGAGATGCTCTCGCGCAGCTTCTCGAACTCGGCGGCATCGACCGGGAACATCCCGCAGAATACCACCGGCTGCACTTCCTTGAAGCCCGCCAGAGCCTCGAGCGCAGGCCGCTTCGCATCGGTGATGGTGTCGCCGACGCGGGTCTGCGCGACCTCCTTGATCTGCGCGGTGATGAAGCCCATCTCGCCGGTCGCCAGCTCGGTCAGCTGCTCGATCTTGGGACGGAAACAGCCGACCCGGTCGACCAGGTGCATCGTCCCGGTCTGCATGAACTTGATCTGCTGGCCCTTGCGCAGGACCCCGTCGATCACGCGCACCAGGATGACGACGCCGAGATACGGATCATACCAGCTGTCGACCAGCATCGCCTTCAACGGCGCCTCGGGATCGCCCTTGGGCGGCGGGATCTTGGTGACGATCGCCTCGAGGATCTCGACGATGCCGATCCCCGACTTGGCGGATGCGAGCACCGCCTCGGACGCGTCGATGCCGATGACGTCCTCGATTTCCTTGCGGACCTTTTCGGGTTCGGCGGCGGGCAGGTCGATCTTGTTGATCACCGGCACGATCTCGTGGTCGTGCTCGATCGACTGGTAGACGTTGGCGAGCGTCTGCGCCTCGACGCCCTGCGCGGCATCGACCACCAGCAACGCGCCCTCGCACGCGGCGAGGCTGCGGCTCACTTCATAGGCGAAATCGACATGCCCCGGCGTGTCCATCAGGTTCAGGACGTAATCGAGGCCGTCCTTCGCATGATACGCAAGCCGCACGGTCTGCGCCTTGATCGTGATGCCGCGCTCTTTCTCGATGTCCATGTTGTCGAGCACCTGCTCGGACATTTCGCGCGCGGTCAGCCCGCCGGTTTCCTGGATCAGTCGGTCGGCGAGCGTCGACTTGCCATGGTCGATATGGGCGATGATGGAGAAATTGCGGATGCGGTCGAGCGGAGTCATGCCGCGCTCCTAGCAGTGCCGCCGCGTGCGCGATAGACGGGCGATCCAACGACGTCCGCGCCGGCGTCGGCCAACAACGCCGCGATCGTAACACGCGAGGTCGTGGATCGCCGGGGGAGACTTCGCCAGTCGCTGTTCGCCCAGCGCGATCAGGTGCGGAACGATGTCCTGCGCAACCACTTCATGGCGGGTGGCCGCAAGCCGGACCGCCACCGCCGCATTGCCGCCCCCGATATCGACCACGCGCAGTGGTCCCGCCGGCAACACCGCCTCCAGCGTGCGGATCGTCAGTTGGAGCGGGACGCTCGTCCGCTCCTCCTGCACGAACGCATCGACGATACCGCTGGCAGCGGTCCAGTAGTTCATGCCGCGACGAGCGGGGTGGGGCAGGGCGCGAGCACCCCGTCCGGCAACAGCCCGCAGCAGTCGCCGTCCTCGATCTGCAAGGTATCCGCCGAGAACACGTCTTCGTTGCGCGTGCTCGCGGGGCGGCAGGATCACCGTCCCGCCGTTGCGCAAGACATCGCACAGATAGGCCGCCGGGAGGTGGCCGATATTTGTCTTGATCGGATTCGAGGTCGGGGCTAGGGCGCTCACCGGCAATGTTGTCGGGGCGTGGCGCAGTCTGGTAGCGCACTGGTCTCGGGGTCCAGGGGTCGTAGGTTCGAATCCTATCGCCCCGACCATTGCAGCGAGAGTGGCAGCGCGAAGCGCTTTTCCCGATCGGCCTGGAACAGTCAGCCCGAACGCGACACTTTCAGCTCCGTGCCCCGAGCATCTCCGCGACGCTGACGAATTTCTCGCGCGGCGCACCGTCGCGGGCGCGGGCGGTTTCGGCTGCCTCGATCTTCTGCCAGTCGCGGAAGGTGACGACATCGACACCGCGTTCCGCCAGCAGGGCATCCAGCCCCGACCGCCCGCTCTTGCCGCTCTTGCCGCCCAGGTCGGCGGCGATATGCTCGGCGATCAGGAAGCCGTCGGGGCGGTTGGTGCCGATCGTGCCGGTCGGCCCGCGCCGCGCCCAGCCCACCGCATAGATGCCGGGGCCGACACGCCCGTCCTGATTGGCGAAGCGGCCGAGCTTGTCGTCATAGGGCACGCCCTCGATCGGCGGCGTGCGATAGCCGATGCAGCTGATCACGAGGCTCGCCGGCACCGCATAGGTCTCGCCGGTGCCAGAGGCGCGGCCCTCGGCGTCCATCACGGTGCGCTCGACGATGACGCGTTCGGCCTTGCCATTGCCCTCGACGCGCACCGGCATCGCGAAGAAATCGAAGACGATGCTGATCGGCTTGGGCTCGGTCCGGGCGGCGAAATCGCGCAGGTGGGTGACCGATTTGCGCTGGCCGGGCTCGAGCGCGGCATCGGCCTCGAGCGGGGGCAGATCGGCTGGATCGACCTGCGGTGCGGCGCGCGCGAGATGGCCGAGCTCGCCGAGCTCCTTGGGCGTCATCGCTATCTGGTGCGGCCCGCGCCGTGCCAGGATGGTGATCGTATCCTGGGTCGCGCCGCGCAGATGGTCGAGCGCGTGGCCGACAATGTCCGAGCCGACAAACTCGCTCTCTGCCTTGGCGAGGATGCGGGCGACATCGAGCGCGACATTGCCCGCGCCCACCACCACTGCGCCGGGGCCGTGCAGCGGCGGAGCGAGCCCGGCGAAATCGGGATGGCCATTATACCAGCCGACAAACGCAGCCGATCCGATCACGCCGGGCAGGTCATCCCCCGGCACGCCGAGCGGGCGATCGACCGGTGCGCCGGTTGCCAGCACGATCGCATCGTAGAGCGCGCCCAGCTCGGCGATGCTGACATGCTTGCCGACCAGCACATTGCCCACGAACCGGACATTGTCGGTCAGCGCCACCGCCTCATAGCGGCGCGAGACACCCTTGATCGATTGATGGTCAGGCGCGACGCCGGTGCGGATCAGGCCGTAGGGAACGGGCAGGCGATCAATGATATCGATGCGGACGTCTTCGCCGAAACTCTTCTGGCAGGCCTCGGCGGTGTAATAGCCGGCAGGTCCCGAACCGATGATCGCGATATGACGTGTCGAGCAACCTCAAGCGCATCGAGAAGCGATCGAAGCGGGCGTTAAGCAGAAACAAATCCAGCAAGCGCTTGGCATTAATCCCGCCGACGCTGAGTTCTTGATTGCCATGCTA
>JAYVRZ010000196.1:0-4859 GCA_043775965.1 Sphingomonas sp. | reverse complement strand
GCCGGGGAGCGGCGTCCGGATACCGCCCTGGCCGAGGTGGTTCGTGGCTGGCGCGACGTCTAACTCGGGGCCGGCGTCCGCAGCAGCAGCGCGCTGCGGAGGCATTGGCAGACGATCTCGTCGTGCTGGTTGATCAGGCGGTGCGTGAAGGTGACCATCCCGGCGTAGGGGCGCAACCTGCTGTCCTCCAGTTCGGTGACGTCGGACTCCGCGCGCAGCGTATCGCCGATGAAGACCGGCCTAGAATGCACGAGCTTGTCGTAGCCGAGGTTCGCGACAAGCGTGCCGAGCGTGGTGTCGCCGACCGACAAGCCGATCAACAGCGCGAAGGTGAAGGTGCCGTCGACGATGATCCGGCCAACTCGCTCGCCCTGACCGCCTCGACGTCGAGGTGGAGCGGCTGCGGGTTGTGAGTCACGTCGAGAACAGGAGATTGTCGGTCTCGGTGGCGGTGCGGCGAATTTAGTGGGCGATGCGGTCGCCGATGCTCCAGTCGTCGAAATAGCGGCCGGCCATCAGGCGTCCTTCTCGATGCGGACGAGCAACGTGCCCTCGGTCACCTGCCCGCCCTCGACCGCGGTGAGATCGGCGACCGTCCCGTCGAACGGCGCGGTCAGCGAATGCTCCATCTTCATCGCCTCGAGCGTGACGAGCTTCTGGCCCTTGGTGACGACATCGCCCGCCGCGACATCGACCGCGATGATGCGGCCCGGCATTGGGGAGAGGATCGCGCCGTCCGCTGCTCCGCCGGCCGTGACTCCGTCGGAACGCAACCGCGTGAACAGATAGCTTTCGCCCATGTCAGCGACCAGAATGCGATCGTCCTTGATGATCGTTGAGAGCATCGCCGCCTTTCCAACTACGCGATCAACTACGAATGTTAAGCCGTCGCGCGTCAACGCAATCCGGATTCGAGGTTCGGCTGCCATTCGGAAGCCGGCCAGCGACCGCCAAACCGAACCAGGATAGGGCTCGGGTTGGCGTCGGGTTTCGTACTGCCAGAGCTGGACGGAGCCTGCGTCGCCCATCTCGTCGTGGAGTACCGCCATCGCAGCGCACTCGATCGCCGCCGCGGAGGGTTCGCCGGACCCTACAAGCTCGGCCTCGTGGTTCGCGATGAACCCCGTATCGATGATACCCAACAGGAAATCCGCGGACGACAGCGCGCGTGCCAGAAACGCGGCGTTGGTTTTGACGGGCGCCACGATGGAATTTCGACAGGCGTTCGCAAGCCCATAGGCCGCGGAATCACGCGAACGGCCATGGCTGATTAGCTTGGCGATCATTGGGTCGTAGTAAGGCGAAATCTCGCTGCCGAGGGCGACGCCTGTTTCAGTACGAATGAGATGACTCTCACCGATCGAGAAGAAGTCGAGTTTACCTATCGATGGCAGAAACCCGCTCGCGGGATCCTCGGCATACAACCGCGCCTCGATCGCCCAACCGTCGATGCTCAGCTCGTCCTGCCGCTTGGGCAAGAGCTCGCCCGACGCGACGCGGAGCTGCCATTCCACCAGATCCTGCCCCGTGATCTCTTCGGTGACCGGGTGCTCGACCTGCAACCGGGTGTTCATTTCCATGAACCAGATGCGGTCGGCGCGCAGCCCTTCGCTGGCGTCGGCGATGAACTCGATCGTGCCGGCGCCGACGTAATCGACCGCCTTGGCCGCCTTTACCGCCGCCGCGCAGATCGCTTCGCGGGTGGCGGCGTCCATGCCGGGTGCAGGCGCTTCCTCGATCACCTTCTGGTGGCGACGCTGCAGCGAGCAGTCGCGTTCGAACAAATGGACGACGTTGCCGTGGGTGTCGCCGAAGACCTGCACCTCGATATGGCGCGGCGATAGGATGTATTTCTCGATCAGGACGTCGGTGTTGCCGAACGAAGATGCCGCCTCGCGCTGGCACGAAACGAGCGAGTCGGCGAACTCGGCGGCGGTGTCGACGCGGCGCATGCCCTTGCCGCCGCCGCCCGCGACCGCCTTGATGAGGACGGGATAGCCGATCGCGTCGGCCTCGCGCTGGAGCCGGTCGGGGGACTGGTCCTCGCCGAGATAGCCGGGCGTGACGGGGACGCCGGCAGCAATCATGCGCTCTTTGGCGGCGTCCTTCAGGCCCATCGCACGGATGCTGTCGGGGTTGGGACCGACCCAGATCAGGCCGGCGTCGAGCACAGCCTGCGCGAAGTCGGCATTCTCGGACAGGAAGCCGTAGCCGGGGTGGATAGCCTCGGCGCCGGTCGACTTTGCGGCGGCGATAATGCGCTCGCCGACGAGGTAGCTTTCGCGCGCCGGGGATGCGCCGATATGGACCGCCTCATCGGCTTGCCGGACATGGAGTGCGGTCGCGTCGGCGTCGGAATAGACGGCCACGGTGCGGATGCCGAGCGCCCGCGCGGTGCGGATGATGCGGCAGGCGATCTCGCCGCGGTTGGCGATCAGGAGGGATGACAGCATGTCAGGCTCCTCCGCCGCAACCCAGCCCGGCAGACCAAGCCGGCCCGTCTCCGCACGGTAACCCGTCACCCCAGCGAAAGCTGGGGTGACGGGTTAAGGTTGGGTGACGGACGGAACTGGGATTGCGAGCTTGGCAGCGCTGCGACGATTCACTCATTGCCCACATCCGGTGGTGCGCTTCGACCAGGTTATGTTGAGAATCTTCCAGCGCCCGGCCTCGCGGACCATGTCGAAATGGTCGGTGCCGCAGTGGCTGACCTTGCCGTCGATCGTGAAGACATAGGGCGACCAGACCATCGCGATGTCGCCGTCGATGTCGACCGCGGGATCGGTGAGACGTTCGACGTAGCGCTCGGGACCGGGTTTCAGCGCGGCGGCAAAGTCGGGCCAGGCCGTGCGGCGGACGCTGCGCGTGCCGTCGGGCTTTTCCTCGACCGCGGTGGCGCCGCCGTCTGGGCGAACTTGTGCGAGGATCGCCTGACCCTCGCGCGCGGCAAGCGCTGCGAACAGCGCGTCGATCGGGACCATGACGCCGGCCTCCTCGGTCATTGCTGCGGGCGGCAGGCCGGTGCCGTGGACGATCGGCTGGACCGGCGTGATCTGGCCGGCGGCGAGCAGAAGAGACAGCAAGATCATCGGTTTACATCCTGAACACGCCGAACGCGGGGCGTTCGGGGATGGGAGCGTTGAGTGTCGCGGCGAAGGCGAGGCCAAGCACGTCTCGCGTTTGGGCTGGATCGATGATGCCGTCGTCCCACAGCCGCGCGGTAGCGTACCAGGGGTTGCCCTCGTCCTCGTATTTCTGGCGGACGGGGGCCTTGAACGCCTCGGCCTGCTCGGGCGTCCAGCTGTCCGCGTCGCGGTGGACGGTGGCGAGGACGGACGCTGCCTGCTCGCCGCCCATCACGCTGATCCGGCTGTTGGGCCAGGTGAACAGGAAGCGCGGCGAATAGGCGCGGCCGCACATGCCGTAATTGCCCGCGCCGAAGCTGCCGCCGATCAGCACGGTGATCTTCGGCACGGTCGCCGTGGCGACCGCGGTGACGAGCTTTGCGCCGTGCTTGGCGATGCCCTCCGCCTCGTACTTGCCGCCGACCATGAAGCCCGAGATGTTCTGGAGAAACAGCAGCGGGATACGGCGCTGGCACGCGAGTTCGATAAAATGCGCGCCTTTCTGGGCACTCTCGCTGAACAGCACGCCGTTGTTGGCGAGGATCGCGACCGGGATGCCCCAAATATGCGCAAAGCCGCAGACGAGGCTGGTGCCGTAGAGCGCCTTGAACTCGTGGAACTCGCTGCCGTCCACCAGCCGCGCGATGACTTCGTGGACGTCGTAGGGCGCGCGGACGTCGCTGGGGACGATGCCGTACAGCTCTTCGGGCGCGAATTTCGGCGGGCGGGGTTGCTGGAGATTGACCGCGGTCTGCGCTTGCGGTTGCAGCGTCGAGCCGATGTCGCGGACGATCGTCAGCGCGTGCTCGTCGTTCTCGGCGACGTGATCGACCACGCCCGAGCGGCGGCCATGCGTATCGGCGCCGCCCAGTTCCTCCGCAGAGATGACCTCGCCGGTCGCGGCCTTTACCAGCGGGGGGCCGGCGAGGAAGATCGTCCCCTGCCCGCGTACGATGATCGTCTCGTCGGACATTGCGGGAACGTAGGCGCCGCCCGCGGTGCAACTGCCCATGACGCAGGCGATTTGCGGGATGCCGAGTGCAGACATGTTGGCCTGGTTGAAGAAGATGCGGCCGAAATGATCGCGGTCGGGGAACACCTCCGCCTGGTGCGGCAGGTTCGCGCCGCCGCTGTCGACGAGGTAGATGCAGGGGAGACGGTTCTCCTGCGCGATTTCCTGGGCTCGCAGGTGTTTCTTGACGGTGAGCGGGAAGTAGGTGCCGCCCTTTACCGTCGCGTCGTTGCACAGGATCATGCACTGGCGACCGGAGACTCGGCCGATCCCAGCGATGATGCCCGCGCCGGGGACTTCGTCGTCGTAGAGCCCGTTGGCGACGAGCTGGCCGATCTCGAGGAACGGCGAGCCGGGGTCGAGCAGGCGCTCCACGCGGTCGCGGGGGAGGAGCTTGCCGCGGGCGGTGTGGCGCTCGCGCGACTTCGCATTGCCGCCAAGCGCGGTGCGCGCGACGTCTGTGCGAAGGGTTTCGGCGAGGGCGCGGTTGTGCGCGGCGTTCGCGCGGAAGGTTTCGCTGTCGGGGGACAGCGCCGAAGTCAGGACGGGCGCGGTCACCTGCCCCTCTCCCCTTGGGGGAGAGGGAAGGAGGAGCGCAGCGACGGGAGGGTGAGGGCACGAGGCGCGCGTGCCCTCACCCTCCCACGCGGCTGCACCACGCGGGCCCCTCCCTCTCCCCTAAGGGGAGAGGGGCTTGGCAGTGAGGGCATCACTGCATCACC
>JAYVRZ010000195.1:0-4814 GCA_043775965.1 Sphingomonas sp. | reverse complement strand
TTCTTCCCCGGCCAGGCGTTGTATTCCATCCCGCGCGATCCCTCGCGCGCCACCCAATTGGGATAGGTGCGGCGCAGGCCGGTGTCCTTCACCGGTTCGTGGCTGTCGATCGAGACATGGTATTTCGCCGCGGTCGTGACGACGCGGGTATAGTGGTTCACCATCCACTGGCCCTCGTGCCATTCGCGGTGCTGAGACCCGTCCGGATCGACGCGCTCGATCTGCCCGGCGTCGGTGACATAGCCGGTCTTGACCGCCGGGATGCCGTGATCGCGCGCATAGCCGAACGCGCGGTCGAGCTGGCTGTCGTAATGGCTCGCCGAACCGCCGGTCTCGTTGTGACCGATCAGGTACACGCCCTTCGCCTTCGCGTATTTCGCGAGCACGTCGGCGTCGAAGTCGGGCGTCGGCGTGTCGAACTGCATCGCGTTGCCGTTGCCGAACCAGTCGCCGTCCCAGCCGACGTTCCAGCCCTCTACCAGAACGCCCGGGATCTTGTTGGCACTCGCGAAGTCGATGTAGCTCTTCACGTGCGCGGTCGTCGCACCGTGCTGCGGTCCGGTCGCCCAGCTCCATTTGCCGGTGATCATGTTCCACCACACGCCGACGAACTTGCCCGGCTTCACCCAGCTGACATCGCCGAGCTTATTTGGCTCGTTGAGGTTCAACTCCAGGTGGCTCATGTACAGGCCGGGGGCGTCGTCGGACAGGATCAGCGTCCGCCACGGCGTCGCGAACGGTCCGGTCCGCGAGACCTTCGGCGCACCCGCACCGGGAGTCAGCACTGCCTTCAGCGTGTTGCCCTCGACCTTGGCGACGTTCATCCCGGCATAGTCGGTCAGCGCCGCCTCGTGCAGCGCGACGTGCGTGCCGCTCGCGAGCTTCAGCGTGATCGGCGTCGCAGCGGTGCCGACGCCGGTCAGCGGCGTGCGATTATAGAGATACTCCTCGCGGTTCCACTCGAACGCCGGCTTCCACCATGCGGTCGCATCTTCGGCGAACGCGAACTGGGTCAGTTCGTCGGCGATGTTGATCGTCTTGAAGTTCGGCTGTTCGGGGAACTCGTAGCGGAAGCCGACGCCGTCGTCCTGCAGGCGGAACACGACATCGATCGCGCGCTTCAGGCGGTCTGTCTCGACCAGCCGGACTCGCATCTCGGTGTGGTTGTCGCGGATCGATTTCCATTCGCCCCAGGGCTGCGTCCAGGTCGAGTCCGCCTTGTTCCGCGTGATGCTCTCGATCTTCAAGTGACGATCGAACTTCGGCGCGTCGGTGAACAGGAAGCCGAGCCGCGACGGGCTGACGATCAGCTCGCCCTTGCGGGTGATGCTGTAGGTCGCCTTGCCTTCGCCGTCGGTCGAGACGGTGACCGCGATGCTGCCGTCGGGCGACGTGGCGATCGCGTTCGGGATCGTCGGCGCGGGCTGCGGCTTGATCGTCTCGTTCGACGTCGGTGCGGGCGCGGCGTCCTGCGCGAACGCGGGGGCGGCGATCAGCGCGGCGGAGAGCAGGAGAAGGGTCTTCATGATCAAGCGATCCTTTCGGCGACGAGTGCCGCATAGCCGCCGAGGGTCCAGCCCCCGGCATGGGTGGTTTGCGTGGAATTGACCGTGTCGCGCAGGCGCCAGCGCTCGGGCCGGGCCGCCGCCCAGTCGACCGGCGTCGCGCTCATGTTGAATACGCAGAGCATAGTCTCGCCATCGGCATGGCGTTCGAACGCCAGCAACGACGCGCCGACCTCGATCAGCGTGAGGTCGCCGACCGCGATCGCCGGGCTGGACTTGCGCAGCGCGAGCAGCCGCCGGGTCAGGTTGAGCAGCGAGGCCGCGTCGCTCTGCTGTCGGTCGACCGCCAGCGCGGCATGATCGGGCCCTACCCGCAACCAGGGTTTCGCGTCGGAGAAGCCCGCGTTGCGCGCATCCGCCGTCCAGGGCATCGGCGTCCGCGCCCCATCGCGCGACAGCGTCAGCGGCCAGTTCGCGATCGCCTCCGGATCCTGCAGATCCGCGAACGGCACGTCGACCTGCGTCAGCCCCAGCTCCTCGCCGTTATAGAGGAAGATATTGCCGCGCAGGCAGACCAGCAGCAGCATCTTCATCCGCGCAAAGGCATCCCGGTTCTCGTTATCGACCCAGCGCGACACGGCCCGCGGCGCGTCGTGGTTTTCGAACGCCCAGCTCGGCCAGCCGAGATCGGCATCGGCCGGCCACATCAGAATCGCGTCCGCCACCGTCTTCGGGTCGAGCGCGGCGGCGTAGAGGAAGTCGAAGCCGTACGCACTGTTGAGCCGTGTGTTGCCGCGGGTGAACAGCTTCATCTCGCGGTCGCTGTCCGCGCCGCCGACCTCGGCCACCGTGAACCGCTCGCCATACCCGTCGATCAGCCGCCGCAGCCGCTCGAGAAACGCGGGAATGTCCGCATGGCTCTGGTTGTGGACATGCGCCTGATAGTCGAACGGCCGCGTCTTCAGGCTGTTGTCGCTCGCCGGCGGATTATCCGTCAGCGCAGGATCGTGCATCGTGAAGTTGATCGCATCGAGGCGGAAGCCGTCGACGCCGCGATCCAGCCAGAACCTCGCGGTATCGACGATCTCGTCCTGCACGTCCGCATCGTGAACGTGGAGCTGCGGCTGTTCCTTCAGGAAATTGTGCAGGTAATATTGCCGCCGCCGCGCGTCCCAGGTCCAGGCGGGGCCGCCGAACACCGACTGCCAGTTCGACGGCGGGCTGCCATCGGGCTTGGCATCGGCCCAGACGTACCAGTTCGCCTTCGGATTGGTGCGCGACGACCGGCTCTCGACGAACCACGGATGTTCGTCCGAAGTGTGGCTGTAGACCTGGTCGATGATGACCTTGAGCCCGAGCGCGTGCGCGCGGGCGATCAGCGCATCGAAGTCGGCGAGCGTGCCGAAGATCGGGTCGACATCGCGGTAGTCCGCCACGTCATAGCCGAAGTCCTTCATCGGCGATGTGAAGAATGGCGACAGCCACACAGCATCGACGCCCAGGCTCGCGACATAGTCGAGATGGCGGGTAATGCCGGGAAGGTCGCCGATCCCGTCGTCGTTCGAATCGGCAAAGCTGCGGGGATAGATCTGGTAGATCGCCGCCCCCTTCCACCAGGGGCGCGTATCGGTTTCGGGATCGGTGGGTTTCGGCAAAACGGCAACGTCAGGCATCAATGGGTCTCCGCGGCGCACACGGCATAGCCGAACGCGGGCAGCGTCATCATGACACTGCCGGGGGCGGCGGCACGCGGCGCGCAAGCACCGGCAAGCGTGGTGAAATTCGTCGAGCCGGTCTCCACCTGCACCGCCTGGGTCAGCGGCTTGGCGGACGTGTTGAAGGCGATCAGCGTCTCGGCGTTGGTGGTCGGGTCGAATCGCGACACCGCGAACAGTCCGGGCGCATCGCCGCGGGCACGGATCACCGTCCGACCCCGCGTGAGCGCCGGATGCGACACGCGCAGTCGGGCGAGCGTCGCGATCTCGCGGAACAGCGGATGCGTCTCGCCGAAGCTGGCGGTCGCGGTGGTCTTGCTGGTCCCGACCAGCGCGTTGTCGTTGTACGAGGCGACCTTCGACGCGAACATGTCTTCGCGCGCGTCCTGATCGCCGCCATCGCCGGCAAAACCCTGTTCGTCGCCCGAATAGACCGTCGGCACGCCCCGCAGCGTCAGCAGCATCGCATGGCCGAGTTCGACGCGCGCTAGTACCTCGGCATCGCTCGCGGTCGGGTTAAGCCGGCGGACGTCGTAGGCGAACCGGCCCTGGTCGTGGTTGCCGAGGAACGTGGGCAGGGTCATTGCCGTCGCAGCGCCACCTTCGTACAGCGGATCGCCCTCGAACAGCGCGGCGAGTTCGCGCGTGGCTTTGTTGCCCGCGACGACGTCGGTGACGCCCCAGCGGAACGCGAAGTCGAGCACGGCGGGCAGTTTGTCGACCCGCGTGAACTGCGCGAGATAGCCCGGGTCCATCGTGCCCCCGGCTACCTCGCCGAAGATGTGGAAATTGGGGATACCGTTCGCTTTGGCGCGCGCGGTCATCGCTGGCACGAACGCCTGCCAGAATTCGGGGTTCACGTGTCGCGCCGTATCGATCCGGAAGCCGTCGACCTTGAACCGGTCGATCCACGAGCCGAAGATGTCGATCATTCCGGCGACCACGCGCGGGTTCTCGGTCATCACGTCGTCGAGACCCGAGAAATCACCCGTCGTCGAGCTCTCGTCGGCGAACGTCGAGTCGCCGCGGTTGTGGTAATAGATCGGGTCGTTGAGCCATGCCGGGACCTTCACGGTCCGCTCGGCGGCGGGCACGTAGGGCGTATAGGCGTAATTCTGGTCGGTCAGCGTGCTGAAGTTCGCGGCGCTCTGCACGCCGTCGCCCGCAAACCCCGGATTGATCGACTTGCCGGTGATGCCCCCCTTGCGCTGGTACGGATACGTCGCGCGGTCGCGGTACGGGCAGGGCATACCGACCGAGCATTCGCGGTACTGGATCACGTCGGCGGTGTGGTTGATGATGATGTCCATATACACCTTCATCCCGCGCCTGTGGGCAGCGTCGACGAACGCGGCCATGTCGGCGTTGGTACCGAGATGCGGATCGACTTGCGTGAAGTCGGTGATCCAATAGCCGTGATAGCCCGCGGATTCGTGCCCCGGCGCGCCCTGCACCGCCTTGTTCTTGAAGATCGGCCCGAGCCAGATCGCGGTCGCGCCGAGATGCTGGATATAGTCGAGCCGCTTGGTCAGGCCCTTGAGGTCGCCGCCGTGATAAAAGCCCTTGGCGGTCGGGTCATAGCCGGTCTTCAGCC
>JAYVRZ010000194.1:0-5044 GCA_043775965.1 Sphingomonas sp. | reverse complement strand
TCATGAGCGCTCTTCTCTGTGGTGGGTTCGCCCAGATCGACCGCCCCACCGCAGCAGGGGAAAGACGCCAATCGACCAGGGAATGACGGGAAGCTGAGCCGGGTCGACATAAGCCTGCGTGCGGGCCGCTTGATTGCGGCGTCCGGACCCGCTCATCGATCGGACTCCGCGGCAAGCAATCCCCGGTCGCGCAGGATGAGGCGCGCCTCTGACATCCCCTTTTGAAGGAGATCGGGATTGCGCTGACCCTCCGACGTTCCAAGGATCGTCAGAATTTGGATGCAGGTCGCCAGGATTTCGTCCTGCGACGAATAGATATAACGACCGCGCGGGTCCGCGGCCTGTTCCAGTACCGAACGGATAAATGTCGAGAAGGACAGTTCCGCGCCAGCGGCACGCCGTTGCAGGCGCTCGTGCAGGTCTGGATCGACGCGCACGCTTATTCGAATCATGTCGGAACTCCTCGAAGGAGCTCGACGGGACGGTCTTGAAGCCTGGAAAGGCTATCTCATTCAGGCGTCAGATTCAACGTTCAACGGCAGATGGCAGGCCGCTCCCCAATCTATATCGCGCCGGCGGGCGTGTCATGCGTCAGGAATCCCACTGGCTGGCACGTCGAACGGGCCGCCAAGCCAGAATCCGAGATATTCGGCGACGGCGCCCAGATGGGTTTCCGAGCCGTTGCTGCGCGTGAACATCTCCAGCTGAAAGGCGAGCAGGCGATCATAACTGCGCGGGTGGATCGCAAAGCGGTTAGAGAGCGGAATGCCGAGCTCCACAGCCGCCGCGGCGAACAGAGCGCGTTGCACATGCCCATTGCCATCAAGGAAAGGATGGAGCGCGCCGAACCAGGCGAACAAATGGGTAAGATACAGCAGCTGCCCATAGCGCTCGGCGTTCCGCGTCTCCTCCAGTTCGCCGTTGATCCTGTCCAGCAGGACGTTGACCTTGGCCGGCACGAGATCGGGCGCTGTAAAGGCAAAGAACTTGGTCGTGTCCATGATACAGGGGGCATGGATCGGCCGGTGCTCGAGCGCCGTACCCGACGTCCCCCGATACGTGCCGGCATATTCGGGGTGGGTCGCTGGCGCGAACCCTTCGAAAAGCGTCCGGTGACAGTCGCGCGGATCCCTGAGCAGCGCGCGCCGAAAGGCGCCGTCTTCCTCGATCTGCTTGATGAGCACCGTGCACGCGACGGCCATGATCGCATCATAATCGGGCGCGGTATGGGCCTGCCACCGGGGAAGGTCGTCCGGGCCAGTACCGGTCAGCGTGGTCATGGCATTGGTCCGTTCGAGGCGGTCGCGGACCTTTCTCCTCGCTCCGCCGGATCGATCCTACGGACATTGTCGGGATGGATCATCACCGGGCGATCGAAGCGCTCGGCAAGCTCGTCCATATATTCATCCAGGTCCGCTACCTGGGCTTTCACTTCGATCGGCCTGAACGCTGTCGATTGGTATTCCCGCGGCCGTGCCGGGTTTGGCGTCAGCGTGATCTCGACGCTGTAAGTGATCCCTTCGCCGCCGATCTCGCAACTGTCGAAATAGGTCGCTTTGACGCTGTCACTGGCCCCCGGGAGCTCGGCGGCGTCGAAGGCGAACCAGGCGACGGGCGCGGGGTGAAGGAGGAGATCGGCCGCAAGACTCGCGCGATGCGCATTCCAGAAATCGTCCATGGTGAGCTTGGCAGTCGAACGAATCCCGGCGACCTGCAGCATGGTCTGCCAATCGGAGGCCAGCCGCGCCAGAGTGGGGAGTTGCTCCAGATACGGCCCCTTCAAGGGTGAGGTCAGCGGCAGCCGCAACGGTCCAAATGAGCCCCCCGCTCCAGTGACGGATACGACGCCGTCGCCGGACGCCAGATAGGCGAGGCTGCGGAGCAGCATTACCGTCTCCTCGAGGCTGCGCGCCCGGTCGGCGAAGACGCCATCGGCCTCGAACGCAACCGCCGTTTCGCGAAAGGTGAAGCTCAGATCCGGGTGATGGATCAGCATGCGCCAGCCCCCATCAAAGGGCGGCGCAACCCGCAATTCGGCCTGGAAGGTCGCTGCGGGCGCGAGTGGAGGACCCGTGATGGCGATGGTGCAGCCACCAGCGCTCGGCGGTTGCAAGACGATCTCCTCGAGCTCCGCGAAAAGCGCGTCATCGCACGGAATCGGAATCCCGAACCGCGCGTCGAATGCTTCGAAATGGACCGGACGCAAGGGGTCTACGCCCAGCAGGATGCGAGATAGATGGTCATCACTCTCAACCCGGAACAGCGCGTTGCCGACGATGTGACCATCCTCGTAGCCGAGCACCTCCAGCTGGTGCAGTTTCTCCCGCGCATATGCGGCGGGATCAGGACCGCAGGCTTCTTCCAGCGCTGCCTTGAGGCCGGATGGCGTCAGGTCGAACGGACGGCCGTACCGCCGATAGCTGAAAGTGATTTTGAGGTTGTGGGTGTCGTATCGCTTGGCCGCCTCGGCCTGGCGAAGACGGCGCAATATCTTGGCCAGGGGATCGCCTAGCAGGTGAATCAGATATCCCTTGATTGGCTCGCCGTCGCTGCGCAGCCGGAACATGATGATGAACGCGGGATGCGCATCTTTCGCCAGCAGATCCGCCGCGGATAGCTTGAGCGAGACCGTTCCATTCCCCACTGACGCGGTCGATTTCAACTGGACATTACACCGCGTCTTCTGGCGCTGATCGAGCGATACACCGTCCCCGGCGGGCGCCAGTTGGAAGTCGATCGCGAAGTCCCAACCGGCGCGATCCCGGTCGCTCTTGGCACAGATCAGCCCCGCCCGAGCGCAGAGATATTTGAACAGGGACTCGGCCGCCTCGCCGAGATCATCGGGGAGAAGCGGCTGATCGGAATCATCTGGGAGCAGGTCACCGTTCACGCCTGTTGTCATGCCGAATACAGCTCGGCTTTTCCACGACGAAGGATAGACCGCGCTGCATTATTGCTGCGCTTCATCGAGCGCCGCCGACCGATGGTGTCCGCCATGTCGGACGGAAAGTCCTGGGTATTATCAATGGCCTATCTTCGGCGCTTCGCCCGGCGGATGACATGTCTGACACTCCCGCCGTGCGTGCGGAGACATGTCCGACAGCGGCAACCCTTTGAAACAGCGCGGTAAAAAGATCGCAGCACCCGTGCGTACGGTGCATTACAAACGGCCAAGGCCGTGCGTCCCCCCATTCGCAGCGCCCTGCGCGCTGCGCCGCCTCGCACTGGCAAGGGCGTGGCACCCCCGGCAGGGGGATTTTCTTCTTCTTGCGGGCATCAGAATCCTGTCCGATAGTGAGAATGGCGGGCAGACCCATCACGAGGACGATGGACATGCCCAAGATGAGTGAACGAGAACGCCTTGCCGATCTCGAAGCGCGCCAGCGCAAGATGGCCGACGAGGTCGAGACCGCCCGTCGCACGCTGCGGGAACGCTATGCCGCACTGATTCCGGACCTGGCCGTTGAGACGATGTCCGAACGCGAGTTCCGCGACATCGTCAGCGAGGCGATCAGAGTTGGCGGCAGCAACGCTGCTGCGGCGCTGAAGGCGCTGCACCCTGTCGCGAGCGCCCCCAAAAGCCCCGCGAAGCGGGTCCCAGCGACGAGCATGGCGTAGCCACGCGCAGGAGGCCGACGCCCTTCGGCGTCGCATCGCCGCGCGACGGGACCGGACGGCTTGCCGTTCGGCTCCCCGAGCGTGGCGATCCTGAACGTCAGCAAAAAAAGGGGACCGACGCGACGCTGGTGACAGCGCCACGCCGGTCCCGATTCGCTATCACGCTGCCGCTGCGGCCTTGCGCTGATCCGCCAGCCGGAAGAAGTGCGCCGGCACCCGCTGGTCCCGAACCGCCCGGGCGAGATGGGACTGAAGCCCCGACCCTTCGCAGACCATTGCCTCCACCGGCTGGAGCTTCAGAAGTTGCTCGTTACGCACGAACCCTGCGCGCTTCCCCAACCTGCGGTCGAGGGTGAAGGCGATGAGCTTGACACCCCTGCTCGCCGCCCATGCCGCCGCGACGGCGTCGCACCCCTTGTCCTGTGCTGTCGTCGCCAGCAGCATCGCCGGGACCCGCGCCCGAATCGCATCGAGCTGGTCCCAGAGCAGCCTGTGGTCGTCCCAGACTTGCCCGCCCGAGACGATCACGACGGGGCCTGTCGGCGCGTGCTGCTCTGCGCGTTTCTGGCGGCGCCCGGCGAGGAAGTCGGTGGCGGCAATGACCGAGGCGGTGCGTTTTCCCGACACCAGGGTCGCGCGCTGCATTGACCAGGGTCGTCCGGTCTCGGCGTGGAACATTTGCGCGGCATGGTCCCGCATGCAGGCGATGGCAGCGGAGGCTTCATCCAGCGACTGGCAGAGGGTCTGCGCTTCCTCCAGTTCGGTGCTCGCCACCTCGCTGCCATCGGCTGAGCGCAGCAGCCCCTGGACCTGCTGGGCCGCCCGGTCCGCTTCCCCATCGAGCTGATCCGCCACCTTGTGGAAGCTATGGACGATCCCCCAGGCGAGACGTTCGGCGACGCTTTCCAGCCGCGTGTCGCGCAGCACGTCAAACAATGTCGTCACCAGCAATTCGGTGGCGCGCTCCGCCATCTCCGGGTCCGGCATGCCTGCATCAGTGCTGTCCTCGAAGCGGCTGATCCGGAATTCGCCCACCGTCTCGGTGAAGGCGGCATTGAAGCTGTCGCTGCTCCCTGCAGTTTCCGCCGCGATTAGGCTGGCGATGTCGTTGAAGTCCCGAACGGTGCGCGTGATCTGAACCATGATAACCTCCTCTGAAAACGTGAAAGAGGTCAATCATTCGGCACGGGCTCCGAGCGACGGGGTCAAGGATCGCGAAGCGACCGCGTCAGCGGCGATGGGGGTCACGATTTTGTTTGGCGGCCACCCACGCCTGACGTGGAGCACCGTCGCCTGCTTCCGCCAAAGAAAATGGTGGGGCCCCGTCGTCCTTGAGGCCGGCGCTGTCCCCGTGCCACACTTAAACGACTTGAGAGAGAAGAAGAGGCTCGCGACTCGGGGGCTCGATGCCCCCGATTCGCGATCG
>JAYVRZ010000193.1:0-14683 GCA_043775965.1 Sphingomonas sp. | reverse complement strand
CCGATAGAAGCGCCCTCGCCCCTCCGGGGGCTCGCGCACGAGGAGCCGCGAGCACATCATGGGCGTCAGCGTGAGCGACACGACCAGCGAGACCGCGATGGCGACGCTCAACGTCACGGCGAACTCGCGGAAGAGCCGGCCGACGATGTCTCCCATGAAGAGCAGCGGAATCAACACCGCGACCAGCGACACCGTGAGAGAGATGATGGTGAAGCCGATCTGCTTGGCGCCCTCGAGCGCGGCGTCACGCGGCGACTTCCACTCTTCGATGTAGCGCGTGATGTTCTCGATCATCACGATCGCGTCGTCGACCACGAATCCGGTGGCGATCGTCAGCGCCATCAGGCTCAGATTGTTGAGGCTGTAGCCGAGCAGATACATCACCGCGCACGACCCGATCAGCGAGATCGGCACGGCGAGCCCCGCGATCACCGTCGCGCGCACCGAATGCAGGAAGAAGAAGATCACCAGCACGACGAACAGCACCGCGAGCAGCAGCTCGATCTCGACATGCTCGATCGACGACTGGATGCTGACGGTGCGGTCCGTCAGCACCGTCATGTCGAGACCGGCCGGGAGTGCGGCCTGCAACGTCGGCAGCAATGTCTTGATCGCGCCCACCGTCTGCACGACGTTGGCGCCCGGCTGGCGCTGGACGTTGAGGATGATCGCCGGCTTGGTATTGGCGAGCGCCCCGAGCCGGCTGTTCTCCGCGCCATCGGTCACCGTGGCGACGTCGCGGATCCGGATCGGTGCCTCGTTCACGAAGCTGACGATCAGGTTCGAATAGTCCGCGACCGTCAGCAGCTGGTCGTTGGCGTTGATCGAATAGGCGCGCGTCGGCCCGTCGAAGCTGCCCTTGGCCGAATTGGCGTTGGCATTGTCGATCGCGGTGCGCAGCGTTTCCAGGCTGATGCCGTAGCTGGCGAGCGCCTGCGTGTCCGCCTGGATTCGTACCGCCGGCTTCTGCCCGCCCGACAGCGAGACAAGCCCGACGCCGGAGACCTGAGCGATCTTCTGCGCGACGCGCGTGTTGACCAAGTTCTGCACCTCGGTCAGCGGCATCGTCGTCGAGGTGATCGCCAGCGTCAGCACCGCGGTGTCCGCCGGATTGACCTTCGCATAGGTCGGCGGCGCGGGCAGGTCCGCGGGGAGCAGCGCACTCGCGGCGTTGATGGCCGCCTGCACCTCCTGCTCGGCGACATCCAGTCCCTCGGACAGGTCGAACTGCAACGTCACGACCGAGGCGCCGGCCGAGCTTTTCGCCGACATCCGCGACAGGCCGGACATCTCGCCGAACTGCCGCTCGAGCGGCGCGGTCACGGTCTGGCTCATTACCTCGGGGCTCGCGCCGGGGTAGAGCGTCGTCACCTGGATCGTCGGATAATCCACCTGCGGCAGCGCCGACAGCGGCAGCAGCCGAAAGCCGACCAACCCCGCCAGGACGATTGCTACCATTAACAGCGCGGTCGCGACCGGGCGCAGGATGAAGGGCCGTGAGGGACTCATGCCGGGGTCAGCGCCGCTTGCGCGTGCTGGTCGTCGCCTTGGCGGCGCTGGCCGCGGTTTGCACCTTCCCGCCTTCGGTCAACCGGTCACCGCCCTCGGTGATCACGCTGTCGCCGATCTTCAGGCCGCTGGAAATGGTGACCCGGTCGTTGAGTTCGGGGCCGGTCGTCACCTTGCGCTGGGTAACCGTATCGCCGGCCTTCAACAGCCAGACATACGTGCCGCTCGTCCCCTGCCGCACCGCGGTCGACGGCACGGTGATCGCATCGCGCAGCGTGTTGACGTTCAGCCGCAGGTTGACGAACTGGCTCGGGTACAGCGTATTGCCGGCATTGGCGAAGCGCGCCTTGGCGCGCACCGTGCCGGTGTCGGTCGCGACCTGGTTGTTGAGCGAGAGGAAACGACCGGTATCCAGCGTCGTCGTCCGCGTGCGATCCATCGCGACCGCGGGCAGTGCCTCGCCGCTCGCGATGCGTTGCTGCAGCGTCGGCAGCTGATCCTGCGGCACCGTGAACTCGACGTCGATCGGCGCCAACGTGGTGATGACCACCAGCCCGGCAGTGTCGCCGGCGGCGATGTAATTTCCGATATCGACGACCCGCAACCCGACCCTGCCGGTGACCGGGGAAACGATCCGCGTAAAGCCGACATTGACCTGCGCGGCATCGACCGCGCCACGATTGACGTTGGCGGTACCCTCGAGCTGGCGCACGGTCGCAGCCTGCGTATCGACGTCCTGCCGCGCGATCGAGTCCTGCGCCAAGAGCGTCTGGTAACGCCGCAGCGTCAGCCGGGCGACCTCGAGTTGCGCCCGATCCCGCTGCAACGCACCCTGCGCCTGGAGCAACTGCGCGCGATAGGCACGCGGATCGATGACCGCCAGCAAGTCGCCTTTCTTGACGATCTGACCCTCACGAAAATTGATCAGCGTGATCAGTCCGGACACCTGCGGGCGGACTGTCACCTCGGCGACCGGCGTGACCGTGCCGAGCGATTCGATCGTAATCGGCACGTCGCCGGCGGTCGCCTTGGCGACGCCGACAGTGCTCGCAGGCCCTCCCCGACGGCCGCCGCCGCCGCCGCCGCCCTTACCATTGCCTGCCTTGTCGCCGCTCGCCAGCCCGAAGATCATGAACAGCGCGGTCGCCAGCACGATGAGCACGACGATCGCGCTGATCCACCTGGTTCGCGTCGAAACGGGCCGCCGCGGGATGGCCGGACCGTGCTCGACCGAGGTTTGCGAAGTCGTGCCATGCTCGGCTGGCGCGGTCGAAGGGGTCTCGGGTGTCACTGGCGGCATCCGCATCAAGAATAGATAAAAAGGCGTGGCGGCGCAGTCGATCGCACCGCGTCTGCTGCGTTACCGATGCGCGCCTTCTGACGGCAACATGGCGCAGTCATATCGATTCCTTGGCCTCGATATGTTGTCAAAGAATTTCAGCTGGCCGCTGCGCGACCTATTCTACTGACGTTCAAAGCGTTCTCGCCCAACGTGCAGAATAATGACCATCCGCAATCCGGCTTTTTCCATGCGATGTACGGTTTCGATTGCCCGTCTTCGATTATTGAAGCCCGCCCATCGTGGCGGCAAATGACCCAGGCAGGTTCGACGCTGCCCGGGCCAAAGCTGTTTAGCGTCGGACCCAATGGCAGACACGGACACGCTTGCCATGCTTTTTCTCGAACTTGCAGACCTGCTTTTGGCCATGGTGCGGATCGGGACGAGCGGCAACAGGCGCCGAGACAAGCATGGTAGCGGCAATGGCCGCGCAGATCGAGCCAATAGTCTTCGTGTGGTTCATTATCGTTCCCGTCATGAAAGTGAAAACCCTAAATGCACGACTTCCCTGCAAGGTTGCTGAACGAACCACGGCAGAATTGTCGCAAAACGTCGCAAGCGATCTGGCTCGACATGACATCGGGATCCAGATGTTCGAACCGCGCTGCAAATTAAGACCGCCTTGACGCCTGGCCTATTCCCTCATCATCAAACGGTCGTAGTCAGAGGATTCGCGCCACGCCCGGGGCAACGATGATTGTTTGTCAAACGCCTGTATCAACAGACTAACAGATGTCTACATCACCGACGCTGGCCCGCGGCAATACGCCGATGGGTGCCACGACATAACGAGCGTTTATCCTGCGTGAGTATGATGCCAGGGATGGGCGTTAATTCCCTAGCAGCTTGTCGACCTCGCGTCGAAGAACCTCAGTGCGGTAGGGCTTAGCGAGGAAACGACCATGGTCTGCTATCTCGCTATCTCGGGGAAACGTGTCCCCTGACGTGATCAAGATCTTCACAGCCGGCCAGCGCTCATGGACCACGCGGGCGAGCTCGAGGCCATTCATGCTGCCGGGCATTCTGATGTCAGTAAAAAGTACCTCTATGTCGCCATGCTGATCCAGGATGCGCAGAGCCTCATCGGCTGTCTCCGCCTCAACCACCTCATAGCCGGCGTCAACCAAGGTGTCGCTACCGATCAACCGGACGATCATCTCGTCCTCTACTATGAGGATCCTGTTGTTGGTTAACTGGGTCATTGGCCAATTCTTCGCACGGATGTCCTCAACGATGCCGCGCATCGTGCGGTTCCGGCCCCTCCGGTCCGGTACCCAGCATCTCCCGAATCTTCGTGGCCAGCGCGTCGATGGCGAAAGGCTTGGTCATCATGTCCATGCCATGATCGAGGAAGCCGCCACGCACAGCGGCATTCTGGGCGTAGCCGGTGATAAACAGCACACGCAGGTCGGGTCGCGTCTCGCGCGCCACCTCGGCTAGCTGCCGCCCGTTCATGCCGGGAAGGCCGACGTCCGACACCAGGAGGTCGATGCGCCTGCTGGACTGGAGGATCGGGATGGCGTGGCGCGCGTCGATCGCCTCGATGGCCGTGTATCCAAGCTCCTCGAGCACCTCGAGCACGATGAGCCGCACCGAGGGGTCGTCCTCGACGATCATAACGGTTTCGCCGGCCCCCAAGGGCGTCACGCTTGCAGCGTCGCTGCCGACCTCTACCTCGCCGCGGTACCGCGGAACGTAGAGCTTGATCGTCGTGCCCTCACCAAGCTCGCTGTAGATGCGCACGTGTCCACCCGACTGCCGCGCGAAGCCGTAGATCATTGATAGACCCAGACCGGTACCCTGCCCGACCGGCTTCGTGGTGAAGAACGGCTCGAACACCTTTTTCAGCGTCGCCGCGGACATGCCGGTGCCGGTGTCGGACACCGACAGCGCGACGTAGTCGCCAGGATCCACCTCCGCGTGCTCCCTGGCGTAGCGATCGTCCAGATGCTAGTTGCGGGTCTCGATCGTAAGTTTGCCTCCCTCGGGCATCGCGTCGCGCGCGTTGATGCACAGGTTCAGTAGCGCGCTCTCCAGTTGATTGGCGTCGGTGCAGGCCGGCCAGGCGTTGGTCGCGACATGCACCTCCAGGGCGATCTGCTCGCCCAGCGTCCGCTGCAGTAGATCCTCCATGCCGCTGACCAGCGTGTTGACGTCGGTCGGCTGCAGATCGAGAGACTGGCGGCGGCCGAAGGCCAGGAGGCGTGCGGTGAGCGCTGCGGCGCGCTGCGCCGACGTGGTCGCCGCATCGATGTAGCGTTCCACCCGTTCGGGCCTGCCATTGGCAAGATTGCGCTGGATCAGGTCCAGGCTGCCGATTACCCCGGTTAACATGTTGTTGAAGTCGTGCGCGATGCCGCCGGTCAGCTGACCCACGGCCTCCATCTTCTGCGCCTGGCGTAGCGCTTCCTCGGTCTTGGCAAGCGCCTCGGCCTGCTCGCGCTCTGCGGTCATGTCGCGCCCGACCGCATGAATGAACCTCTCGTCCGGCACCGCGGTCCACGAGAGCCAGATGTAATGACCGTCGCGGTGGCGATACCGATTGACGAAGCGGAGAGTGGTCTCCCCACTTTCGAGTTTGGCGACCTCGGCAAGGGTGCCCTCGACATCGTCGGGATGGATGAGCGACAGGAAGTCATGTCCGATCAGCTCCTCGGCGTCCCAGCCGAACAGCGTTGTCCAGGCCGGATTTACGGCGACGACGTTGGCGTCGAAGCCGGCGACCAGCATGACGTCCGTTGACAGGCGCCACATCCGGTCCCGGTCCTGCGTCCGCGTCTCGACCTGCTCCGCGAGCGTCGTGTTGAGATCGTGCAGCTTCTCCTCCATGCGCTTCCGCTCGGAAATGTCGCTGAAGAACACGGCGACGCGGTGATTGCCCGCATCGCCGACACGAAGCGCTCGGACATCGTACCATCGCCCAAGAACGTCGGCCGGGTTCTCGAAATGAGCCGGTTCGCCTGAAATTGCGACATTCCCGTACAGCTCAAACCAGTGCGGCTCGAGACCCGGTGCTATCTCGCTCACCCATTTGCCGGCTGCATCGACGAGGCCCGTCTGTCGTTCGAAAGCCGGATTTCCCTCGACGATCCGGTAATCGACGGCACGCCCACCCTCGTCGAACTTCAGGTCGATCATACAGAAGCCGACGTCGATCGACTCCATGACCGTGCGGTAGCGCTCGTCGGCGGCCGCGGCTGCAGCCGCGGCGAGCTTGCGGTCGGTGACGTCCGCCCCCTCCACGAAAATGCCGGTTACAGCCCCTGAGGCATCGCGGATCGGCTGGTAGACGAAGTCCACGTAGCGGTTGTCGACCGGCCCGCCGGCCACCGGCTGGCGGGCGAATAGCTGGCCTTCGGCCGCGTACGGCTGGCCCGTACGATAGACCTCGTCAAGCAGATCGAGGAAGCCTTGCGCTGCCGCCTCCGGTAGCGCTTGCGCCACGGTCTGGCCAAGCACCTCGCGACTGCCGATCAGGCGCTGATATCCAGGGTTTATACGGACAAGCCTGTGCTCGGGCCCCTCGAGCAGCGCCATGAACGTCGGTGCTTGCTCGAACATCTGCGCGAGGAGTTCGCGCTCCGTCGCCAGGTCGGTCTGATCGCGTATGCGATCGGTAATGTCGAGCGCGACGCCCGCGAAGCCAACCGGCCTGCCCGCGTCGTCGCGCTGGATCTCACCGCGCCGGGCGATCCAGCGCAGCGCGCCGTCATTTGCGCGACGGATTCGGTAGTGTACGTCGAGCGGGGCCGTGCCGGAAGCGCGTGACCGCCGGTCGGAGACAAGTGCGCGATCTTCGGGAATGATCAGCTTCTCGAACTCGATCGCCTGCACTTCATCGCACTCCTGCAGCCCGTAGAGCTGGCAGAACTCCGGCGTGCCGCGAAGGACGCCGTAATTGTCGACCTCGAAGGCCCCGACGCCGCCTGCCGCCTGAGCCAATCGCAGTCGCCGCTGTGCGTCCGACAGCGCCTGAATGGTTCGATGCTGCTCGGTCCGGTCACGCAGCACCTTCACATATCCCTGATGGGTTCCCACGCTGTCGCGGAGCGGCGAGAGCTCGCCACTGGCCCAGAAGCGCTCTCCGCCCTTGCGAACGTGCCAGCGCTCATCGATACCGCGTCCTTGCAGCACGGCCCGCGCCATCTCCTGCTTCGGCATGCCTGCCTGAACATCTTCGGGCGTGAAGATCGCGGCGACGGACTGTCCCAGCATCTCCCGCTCGCCCCATCCGAAGACGGACGCCGCGCCCGCGCTCCAGTCGGTGATGACGCCGCTGAGGTCTGTGACGACGATGGCGAAGTCCGTGGCGCTGTCGACGATCGCCCGATGGCGAGAGCTGACTCGTGCCGTTTCGCGTGACGCGCGTCTTAGATCTAACGCGGTCATAGCGTGGCGCGCGAGGACTCGCAGCGCGTCGATCTGAACCGACGTTAAATCGCGCGGCTCAATGTCGAGGACGCACAGCGTTCCGATCGGGAACCCGTCGTCCGTCTTTAGCAACACGCCCGCATAGAACCTGAGGTGGGGTTCGCCGGTGACTAGGGGATTGCAGTCGAATCGGAGATCCGCAGTCGCGTCCGGAACGACGAGGATATCCTCCTCGAGCAGAGCCTTTGCACAGAACGAGCTCTCGAACGGCGTCTCCCGTACGCCAAGACCGACCTCGGCTTTGAAGAACTGTCGCCGGTCACTGATCAGATTCACGACGGCGATCGGCGTGCCGCAGATCGCGGAGGCCAGTGCCGCGATGTCATCGAACTCCTTCTCGCGCGGAGTGTCGAGCATCTCGTATCGAGCGAGCGCGGCAAGTCGGAGGCGTTCGTCTATAGGAGTCATCGTGACGGGTATAGAAAACAGCTGAAGGGCGATGCGGGCAAGTAGCTCATCTTGATATCATAACAGACTTTTTCGCATATGGAGCGGCTCTGAGCTGACGTGCCCCCCGCCTTTCATCCAGCGGCAACCAGTGTCCGGTCATTGTTGTCGCGCAGGGGCGCGGGTGCCGTCGGCACAGGTCCGTCACCACCGCGCTCGCCTCGGCTTCCTTCAGGGTGCCGATGATCTGCTCTTCCGAAAACTGCTTCCGCTTCATCTGTCCGTCCCTTTCCGGGGCCAGCCCCTAACGCTACACGGAGGAAAAAGACGGGGGTCACGTCAAGGTCAGCACGATCCGGGTTGGTGGACGCTGCTGGTCTTGCCGCGAGCAGTACTGGTTTGCGGCTTAAGGAGCCCGAAATGCTTGCCCCTCGAGAGGGGCTGCGCCGAGTAGCATCGTCGGCGTTACCAGCACGGTCGATATCAAGATGATGGCAGAAGCCGATTAAGCAGTCGCTAGCTGGGCCCAGTGCACGAAGCCGCTGCGCGCCGGGGTGATGGTGGTGAGGCAAGAGCCGCAAAGACGGTAGCGCGATGCCACCGCCCCAGCTGCTTGGACTGCTCCGGCTCTAGTGACGCGAGGGCAAGCGGCGCGGCGTCCTGTTGCCGCACGGCTGGTTGTTTCGGGGGCGCCGCTACGCCGATCCGATCCTGACCCGGCAGCGCCATCGCGCCGTTCATGAGGTGGCCGAGGCGGTCGAAATCCGCAGCCGTATCAGCCCGCACACGCTGCAGCATAGTTTCGCCAGCTCTGCAGAAAAGGTTACCACCGCGTTCTGAGTCGTCCTCTTGCGCATCAGCAACGCCACGGTGTTATCGAATGTCGACAAGCTGAAACTACTCTCCACCCCCGCTGCCGGATGCCGAGTTGGTCGTCGACGTCCGCGCGCTCGTCGCCAATCTGCCAACCGACGGCTATCGCCGCGTTCATGCTCTGCTGCGTCAGCAGGCCGAAAACACCGAGTGCAAAGCGCCCAATTCAAAACGAGTCTACCGCGTTATGAAAGTTTGCGGGCTGCTATTTCAGCGAGACGGCGAACGCCGCAAAGAGCGGTGTCACGACGGCCGGGTCGCTGTCGACCTGCGCAACACCCGCTGATGCTCGGACGGGTTGGAGATCACCTGCGACAATCGTCAGAAAAGTGCGGGTCCCATTGGCGCTCGACTCTTGCGGCCGCGAAGTGATGGAACACGTCGCGACGACGGGCGGCATCACAGTCGAGGACGTCCAGGCTTTGTTGGTTGTCACGGTCGAGCATCGCTCCGGACAGGTGAACTGCGTAACCGAAACGTTCGAGTGGCTGAGCTATAATGGCTGCTGCTAAACTGCCTGTACCACACGCGCCTTCGCCCGAGGCATTGGACTGATCCCGCGCATACCCCCGGCCGGCAGTCCTCAATCGAACGGTAGGGCGGAGGCGTTCGTTCGCACCCTCGAGAGCGATTATGTCCGCGTGAACCCTAGGCTAGATGCGCCGAATGTTATCAACCAATTGCCCGGCTGATCCGCTCATTAATGAGGTGCATCCGCATCGCGCTTTGCGCTCTCGCCCCCCACGCGAGTGCATCGTGCAAACCTGCGAGGCTCGGTCACGCCTTTAGGGCGCGGCAGCTCCATCTCGTTCAATCTCCAATGGATTCCGTTTAGACCTGATCTGGTTCCTTAACCCTTTCGGAGTAGCTTAAGAGAAATTTCGAAGCGAACGCCGTGACACTTCTATTCAATCTGCACTTTCAGCATTCTAGCTATTTGATTGCGGTTGCCGTTGGTATTTGTCTGACGGCGGGCTGGTCGGTCGCCCTGTTGAGCACCGACATGGTGGGAGTCGAGAACCGCGAAGCTATCGGATGGCGGCACGCAGCGCTGGCGCTATCTGCAGGGCTCGGTGTCTGGTCGACCCACTTCGTCGCCATGCTGGCTTATCGTCCCGACCTGCTACTTCGCTACGATGCCAAAATCACTATTTTCTCGGCAGCCGTTGGCGTGCTGGCCGTTGGCCTACCGATGGTCATTCTCACAAGCGTGGGATCAAAAATGAAACGGACCATAGCTGCTGGTGCTGCCGGGGCCGGGATTTGGTGCATGCATTCGGTTGGCATCGCAGGCATGATGGATTGCGCACATTTCTATTCGCTAGCAACCAACGCCACCGGCCTGCTGATGGGTACCGCTTTACTATCGTCATGGCAGCTCATTCCCGCATGGTCCCGATCGCGGGCGGCAGGTTGCCTCATATTTATGCTCGCGGTCTGCGCGACACATTTCGTTTCTCTTTCGGGAGATGTCGTCATTGGTAGCATCAACGAGGCGGAAGGCGGGATTTTATCGCCCGGCCTCCTCGCCGCGTGCATCGCCTTTGCGGTATCAGCGGCAAGCCTAGCGAGCCTTCTGACGCTTACTCGCTTCAAGGTGACGCGCGAAGAGGAGGCGACAACTCTCAAGGCGGTCATGGGAAGCATGTCCGACGGACTGGTCTTTATCGATACCAAAGGATGTCTGCGTCACTTCAATCAACGTTTTCTTGAACTCTTCGATACGCCAGCGGACGCTATCGTTCCGGGCCTGGGGATAGATGCGTTCCTGGATGTGATCGCGCGACATCGGACCTGGACGTCTGGAAAACGTACGCTGGTCGGAACGGCGATGAAGGGGTGGGTAAACACTGACTCCGGGTTCGATCGCGAATGTGAAATGGAGGATGGCCGAACGTATAAGATGCAGGCTCGTCCAGTACCGCGACAGGGAATCGTTCTGACGTTCACCGATGTGAGCGCGGAACGGGAGGCGCTCAATAGCCTGCGGTACATTGCCTACCACGACCATCTAACCGGGCTGGGCAATCGCCGTTCGCTGCGTAGGGAGAAGGAGATGCGGATAGCTGCTGGCAAACCGTTCTCATTGCTGCTTATAGACCTCGACGAGTTCAAGCGGATCAATGATGCGTTCGGTCACGCGATCGGCGACAAACTGCTGATTCACATCGCAACGCAGCTGCGCGACTTCCTACCGAAGGACGGCTTCGTAGCCCGAATGGGCGGCGACGAGATCGCCATCATTGTGACTCAAACTGGGCAGGGCGCGACCTTACTGGCCGACCTGATCGTTGCCCATATCGGCAAGCCCGTCTTGATCGATGGGCTTCGCCTGCTGCCCAGTTGCAGTATCGGCATTGCCGGTTTCGCCGGCGAGCTTACGCCGGACGATCTCATGAAACGTGCCGACATGGCGCTGTACGAAGCCAAGCGGCTCGGTAGAAAGCGCGCTCAGCCCTATCGTTCGGGCCTCGCCGAACAGTTATTCGAACGTCAGCAGATTATCGATGATTTACATGAGGCAATCCAGAATGGCGGGTTCAAATTGGCTTTTCAACCGATCGTCCACCTCGCGACGGGCCTGACGTCGGGTTACGAGGCTCTGATCCGGTGGCAACATCCCAGCCGAGGGTGGATTTCGCCGGACCTGTTCATTCCGATCGCAGAAGAGTGTGGCTTGATCGACGACATCGGGCGTTGGGTTATCATGGAGGCGTGCCGTCAGCTGTCGGGTTGGTCGTCGCATCTCAATGTCGCAATCAACGTGTCTGCGGCCCAGTTCAAGTCCGATACCCTCCTCCACCATTTGACGCAGGCCATTCTCGTGCATGGCGTTGCGGCAGAACGGGTCGAGATAGAGCTTACGGAGACCGCATTCCTCGATGATCCGGCAAGGATAGCTGCGATGGTGGACCGCATTCGCAAGACTGGCATAACGGTGGCGCTGGATGATTTTGGGACCGGCCAGTCCTCGCTGGCTCACCTGCGCGATTTCCAGTTCGATCGCATAAAGATCGATCGAAGCTTTGTCATTCGTGCTGGTACCGACCCGAAATGCATGGCCGTACTTCGGGCGATCGTCGGAATAGGTAAGGAACTAGGAGTTCTCACGCTGGGTGAAGGGGTTGAGACGAAGGAGCAACTCGCGCTTCTAGTTTCTATTGGGTGCGACGACGTACAAGGTTATCTGATGGGGCGTCCTATCGTGCCGTTCTCGGATACGGATACATACCGAACGACCACGAAATTGCATGAATCGCTCTGTACGATTGGCGTTCAACATCCCCCGGTGGTGATACAGGCCGCCTAACAATTCTGCAGACTTAGCGGGCAGAACTGAAAGACGTAGTTCAGCAGAGGTAGCTCCGCTTTGGCTGAACATGTGAATAGGCGTCGAAACTGGCCCCTGCCGGAATGCGGCTAAGTCTTTGTAGCAAAGGACACAATAGAGATTCTCGGGGGTCCCAATCGGCGCCGATCGGCCCCATCAAGCTTCATGGTATCAAGCATTTTCCAGCATCTTTTCTGCCAAATGACAGGGTCTCGTTTTCCACGCCTATTCACCATACGCTTGGCATCGCGACACAAGCACGCCCCGCTTGAAGCGACCGCACCGCTCATAAACCGCCCCGACGTTGTTGCTATTGCGAACCTTTCTCATAGTCCGTAAGCGCCACGAGCTTCTCGGGGGAATATCGTGCGTAATAGTTCATGCTGCTTACTCGCCATAACGGCGCTCGCTACACCATGGGTCGCAACTGCGGAGACAATGTCGCGGCCGGTCGATCCCGACCAGGAGATCGTCGTTACTGCGCGGGCATCGCCTACCCCAAAAGCCGCTGACGATCGCTACAAGCCTACTCCAGACGCCTCGACATTGCGGTCTGCGGCATCGCCACTCGATACGCCGCAGGCGGTCAACGTCGTACCTGCTCAGGTCATCCGCGATCAGCGGCCCCGCTATCTCGACGACGTGCTGACCAATGTCAGCGGGATCACCCAGGGGAACACGCTGGCCGGAACGCAGGACACCGTGCTCAAGCGCGGCTTTGGCGGCAACCGCGATGGTTCGGTCATGCACAACGGAACGCCCGTGGTGCAGGGTCGCGCGTTCAACGCGGCCACGCAGAGCGTCGAGGTTCTCAAGGGCCCCTCCTCGCTCCTCTACGGCATCATGGATCCGGGCGGCGTCATCAACATCGTCAGCAAGAAGCCGCTGCTCGAAACGCATCTGAATGTCGCGCTGACTGGATCGAGCTACGCAGCCGGCCGGTCTGGGCTGGAGGGCATGGCCGATCTGACGGGCTCGCTCGGCGGCAATTTCGCCGCGCGCCTCGTCGTCGATCATCAGGACGAGGATTACTGGCGCAATTTCGGCGAACGTCGCGACACGCTGATCGCGCCGTCGCTCGCCTGGTACGGAACGCGCACGCAGGCGGTAGTCTGGTATGAATATCGCAAATTCGACTATCCGTTCGACCGCGGTACAGCGCTCGATCCCCGTACGCTGACACCACTCGCGGTCCCACGCCGCCAGCGGCTCGACGAAGTGAACAACACGATGGCGGGGTCGAGCCACCTCGTGCAGCTTGCCGTCGACCATCAACTCGGCGGTGGCTGGGCCGCGCATCTGGCGTCGAGCTTCAACAGCGAGACCTACGACGCGGGCCAGCTCCGGGTGTCCGGTGTCAATACGACTCTCGGCACCTTGACGCGCAGCAACGATGCGACGCTCGGATCGCTGAGCACCGATGCGTATGCGCAGGCCTATGTCGACGGCGGGTTCGGGCTGCTCGGTCTCGATCATCAGGTGATCGTCGGAATCGAAGGCGAATATCGTCGCTATTACCGCCGCGACCTGATCCGGCAGGCGGTCCGATCGACGTTCAGCTATGTGAACCCGGTCTACGGGTTGGAAGCTTTCCCGACGACGGTATCGGCCAGCGACAGCGACCAGACCGATCGGCTCTACAATTACTCGGTGTTCGCGCAGGACTCCATCCATCTCGGCGACCGCTGGATCGTCAGCGCTGGCGGGCGGCTGGTCGGTTTCGACCAGCGTGCCGGGCGGGGACGCCCGTTCGTTGCGAACACCGACCTGAACGACTGGGAGTTCGTGCCCCAGGCTGGACTCGTCTGGAAGGCGGCGGACGTGTTCTCGCTGTATGCGAGCTATACCCGGTCGCTGAAGCCGACTTCGACGATCGCGCCGCTTGCCAGCGGCGTGACGATCGGATCCGGTTTCGCGCCCGAGCACGGGCGGTCGTTCGAGGTCGGCGCAAAGCTTGACGTGCCCGACCGGCTTACCGCGACGCTGGCACTGTACGACATCGACAAGCGCAACGTGCTCGTCTCGCAGTTCGATACGACGACCGGCCTCACCGAATACCGGACTGCAGGACGAGCGATCTCACGCGGCGTCGAGTTCGACGTTTCGGGGCGCATCACAAAGGCGTTGAGCCTGATCGGCAGCTATGCCTACACGCATGCCCGCACCACGGAGGACCCGGAATTCGCCGGTAAGGAACTGGCGAACGTCGCACCGCACACCGCGTCGCTGTCGGCTGCTTACGAAGTCGGACGGATTGCGGGCAACGACAGCCTGCGGCTTGGCGGCGGTGCGCGTTACGTCGCGCGGCGGCCGGGCGATAGCGCGAACAGCTTCCGGCTGCCCGATTACACCGTCGCCGACGCGTTCGTGACCTATGACACGATGGTTGCCGGGAAGGCGGTCACGTTCCAATTCAATCTCAAGAACATCTTCGACAAGACCTATTATACGTCCGCGGTGAACGTCTACGGTGTGGCGATCGGCGATCCACGCCGCGCGATCGGCACGATGAGCTTCCGTCTGTGAAGGGGTGGGCCGTGCTTCTCGCGCTTGCCATGACTTCGCCCGTCGCGGCGAAGACGTCGACGGCCGTGCTGGTGATGCAGCAGGGCGGACCGTCCGCCGCGACCGACCTGAAGGTGCGCGATCACCTCGTCGCGCTGGGCTTCGCGGTACGCCTCGCCGACCAGGGCGCGGATCCCGTTTCCGCGCGCGACACGGATCTGGTCGTCATTTCCTCGAGCGTATCGGGAAAGGACGTGAAGCCCGGCTGGCGTGCCCTCGCGGTGCCACTGGTCACCTGGGAGAACGAC
>JAYVRZ010000192.1:0-8627 GCA_043775965.1 Sphingomonas sp. | reverse complement strand
CTTCGATAGCGCATGGATTGCGATTGCCGTGGTCGGCGCACCGGTAGCGGCGAAGCTCGGGCGCATCATTGGGATCGACGCAGATCAGGTCGCGAAAGGCCGTATCACCACAACAAGCGCAAATCGGTGCCTGAACTATCCGTGCGCCTGCAAACTGTGGACGCACGCTGGCAGGTATGGTTTCGGCCAGGAAGCGTTCGATATGGTCCTTCGGCCAGCGGTGCGCCGCGACCGCTGGATGGATCCACTGATATTGCCTATCCTCGCGCCCGACATGCTCCTGATCCCACTCGATGCGAAGGAAGCCGAAGCCGGGACGGAACACCTGGCCGTATGAGGTTGAGGTAATCATCGACAATCTCTCGCCCGCTCAATCCGCTTCACCGCAGTCTCAAAATGCACCGGGTTCCGCTCAATCCCCACGAACCGCTTGCCAGACTTGAGCGCTGCCACGCTGCTGGAGCCCGTCCCCATGAACGGATCGCAAACGCTCTCCCCCGCGACATTGCGCATAATCTTGTCCATGACATGCTCAGGCTTGACCGTGGGGTGGCCGAAAGTCTTGGACGGCATCGACTCACTCGCAACGAAGCGGTGCTTGTCGTGGTGCTCGCCCTGCGGATGATAGCCTCGGTTCCAGGCGTGAATGTACGGCTCGGTGTCGGCCAGATAATGCTTGTTCGCCATCGGGCTCGGATTCGGTTTCTGCCAGAACAGGACCACGAAGCGCCGGAACGAGCCGTCGATGTAGGGCAATAGCTTGGGTAACTGATCATTGTGGCAGAACACTACCAGCGCGCCGCAGAGAAGCGGGTTGATGATGCGGTGATCAAATCCTTGGTCGATACCTTCGTCCACGATCTGATCGCTGGCGCCGCGGGCTTTGCGAAAAGCGCCGCCGCCTGAATTGTTGAAGGCGTAGGGCGGATCCATCACGTCCGCATCGAACCAACCCAAGGTCGGGCGGATCACATAGGCATCGCCAAGATACAGTGTCGCGTTGCCGATGATTAGAGGGTTGGTCACCGCGCTTGCCTCAATTCCATGTTGTCGCGATGCAGATCGCCCATAGTCCTGCGAGCCGTCGAAAGCGACCGGACGACTGCACGAACATCATTCGCCCGCTTGTGTTCACCAATCGATTCCAGAAAGGTGACAACCTCTGTGGCCGCGATGCTGTGTCGCTCAGCGCGGCTCACCGCATCACCTCGTCACTCAGCCGCACACCGCGCCCGTCGCGCTCGATCAAGCCCGGCCCACTGAGCCGCGAAAGGTACGTTCCGAAGCTACCGCCACCAGCCGCCATACCGAGCCGCTCCGCAAGTTCATCGCGGCTGATCCAGTTCGGCCATGCGGTGATCAGTGCTTCGACCATCGGCCCTACGCTTTGCAGCTTGCCCGCCCACCACCGGGCCAGGTTGGGCCCGGGCGGTGGTGGCAACTCAACATCGCCAACTGATCCGGCACCTTGCTCGGTGGCAAACCAGCGGCCATCACGCGCTTCGATCAGGCCCCCGCTACGCAACCGACTTTTATAGGTGCCCCAAGTGCCGCCGCTGCGTTTCATCCCGGCGCTGGTCGCCCACTGCGCCTCGGTAAGCCCGCTGGGATAAACCTGCGCCAGCGCGGCCAGCGGGCGACGTTCGGCACCGAGTTTGGGTGTTGAAGCCGGAGGGGCATCGCGCGGCGCGCTTTCCGGGCGATGCTCACCGCTTTGCGACGTTGACTGCGACCGAGCCTTCCGGCTTTGCAGTGCGTAGCGGTCCCCTTCTGTGTTAGTGGGGGCTGGCCTATCTTCTACCGCCTTTGATCCCCCGGCTTCAACCTCGTTGAACGACCGGTCGGGGGTCGCTTTGATGATCTCCCCCGCACGGTCAAGCAATTCGGTAACGTGGTCCAGCGCATCGCTGGTCAAGCCCAGTTCGGTCGCAAGATCGTTTAGCTGCTGCTGCCCGACTCCACGCTCAACAATCCATTCGTCTTGCTCGCCTTCCAGTTCGGCGACACGGGCGCGCAACCGTTCGATTTCATCGGACACTTGCATTTCGTTGACGCAAGCAGATTCCCGATTCGCACCGCTAGGGTCAAGTGGCTTACCGTCTTTTGGCCCTTCCAGCGTCGCCCTGATCGCGCTCAGATCAATCGGCGAGAGCGATACCGCCTCGAACCGCTCGCCATGCTTCGGCGTGCGCCCGCTGTCGAACGTGCTGGCGAGCGGGAACTTGACCTTGTCGAAGAACCCCGTCGCGCCGATCCAGACCAGCGCCTCGCCGGGTTGCAGTGACCCGACCTCGGCATCCACCCGCGCGGCGGCTTCCTTGCCGTGGCCTTCAAACCAGTCGCGGTAGGCTTTGCGGTCCAAGGGGCTGGTGACCTTCATACCGACGAACGTGTCGGCCTGGCTGCGTACAGTGGCGTTGACCTTGGCTGGCCGCTGCGACGCGACCCACGGCACGATTCCCCGCTGGCGACCAAGCGTCGAGAAATTGGCGATATGGTGGACCAGCATCGCGGGCTGATAGCGCGGATCCTGATTGGCGAACTGGTCGACTTCCTCAAGGAACAGCGTCAGCGCGGCTCGGTTGAACTGGAGCAAGGTCGGGGCGAACCCCATCATGAAGCGTTGTTTGCCGCCGAGCGACATTTGTGAGAGATCGATCAGGCAGGACAGGTCGTGCTCAGCGACCAGCTTTCCCAGCGCCTCGCCCATATCTTCGGTGACCGGGATATCACCATGATCGCCGCCGAATATCGGCACGGTGAAACGCGACGGAGTGCCGTCGGGGTCCATGCGAATACCCCAGCGATCCCCCTTGGGGTCGACCATGACCGCGCGGTGCCCGGCATCCAGCTCGTGCTCGAACAGGCCCTGTAGAGCGTTCGACTTACCGGCACCACGGCGGCCCAGCACGATGCCCGCGTCTTCTAGCGCTTCGGGTGGGATGGCTATCTCGCTCACAGCAACCGCTCCCCTTCAACTTCGCGCTGATAGTCGGCAACGATTGCCTCCATGAGCGCAGTCTCAAGGTCGGCCTGAGCCAAGGTCATTTTCCCATTGTCGACCCAGCGGGGGTAAACCCGGCGACGCATTGAAACTTCGCGCTTTGCGGCTGCGAGCTTGTCAGCGGCGGTGAAATTCTGCTCGGCCATATCAGGCTGCCTCCTCGATTTCGGTTGCTTGCAGGACCGGCAGCGGGATCGGCATCGCCTGTCCGCTCGCCAGATTGATGAATGCGCCAGCGTGACCGATCGAGCCGCGTGCCAGCAGGTCGAAGAGAAGGGCCAGCGCGTGGCTGGCGACAACGCGGTTCACGAACAGCGATTGCCGCTCAAGCGCCTCTGCGACCGAGCAGCTGGGCGCGTCGTCCTCGATCACGCTCTCGTCGGCCAGCTCGGGGAAATATTCGAGCACCGTGGGGAGCCGCCCGGGCCCACCCTTGCCGTTCTGCATCGGACACCCAATCAGGTATTGCCCGTCCGTCGCGCGGTTGCCGAGATCGAGCCAGTACGCCGGCGCGGTTCGGTTGTAGAATTGCTGCTCGCAGGTGCCGACCGCCGCACCGATCGACCGGCGCGCGCTGGCGGTGTCGACGCAGGTGATCAGCAACTCGGTGCCTTCTACGCCAGCATCATCTGGCGCGCGGCCGTGCACGGCCCGCCAATCAAGTCCGTGCGCCAGATTGATCCGCTCCACGAGGGTTCGTGCCTTGGAGTTGCCGACGTCACAGCGGTAGAACGGCTGGCGTCCTAGGTTGGCTTCGCTGACCGTGTCGTCGTCCACGACCACCACATCTAAAGACCGCGACGAGAGCGCCCTGAGCGCCGTGTCGAGCGACGCCAGCCCCATCAGCATCTGCGCGCCGTTGCCCCCGCAGCCCACGAGCAGCACGCGGATCGCGCCGTCCTGCAACCGCGGCGACAGGTAGTGCCGGTTCGGTGTTTCAGATTGCATAGTTGAAGCCTTCCTCGGGTTGAACAGGCTCTGCGAACGGCAGTCGCGGAAGCGGGATGAACATGCCGCCAGCGCAGAGGCGGACTTCGTGGGTCGGGCCCTTCTCATGGCCAACCCTGCCGATCACGATTGCGATCTTGGTTGAGTGCGCGTCGTCGGCATCGTCAGTGGCGCTGAAGAATGCTGGCATCATGCCGTGGCTGTGAATGTCGCAGATCACGTAGACGCCGGGGCCCGGATGCGGGGTCCGGTAAACCAGGCGCGACGGCGAAGCCTCATCGATCGGCGGGTATTCGATCGAGAACTCCCGGGTGTGCTCTTTCCACAGGATGAAAGCCGCAGCCTCGTTCGGCAGCGCCGCCTCGAAATGCTGGATCACCTCGCCGAGCATCCGATGCGGGATCAGGCCGCAAGCCAGAATCATCCGTTGCTCGCCGATGCTGCCGTAAGGCAGGTGGCAAATCGGCGCCGAGGTCACGACCGCAGCGAAATCGAGCCAGGGCCGCTTGAGGATCAGCATCATGCCGTCCCGGCCTACGATATAGCCATGCCCTGCCCGCACTGTGCGCAGAGCATCAATCTCGGCCGACCGGCCACTCGGCTGTACCGGGTAGCATGGCACCGCCGCAAGGACCGCCATGTCGGTTGGATCGTTGACCATCATGACCTCCTCGCGACCAGCTGCTCAAGCGTGAACGGCGCTGCCTTCGCGGGCCGGTTGGACACCGGATAAAACTGCCGCAGGATATGCGCCGGGAAGCGCCGCGCCTTGCTGGTCGCCAGATCGTCCCATAGCCGCACCAGACCGCCCTTGCGGGTCACTGTGCGATCCTGACCGGCGTTGGGGTGAGTCGACCAGGATTCGAACACCGCGCGCTCATACTCGGCCATCGCGCCGACGCTGATCGCCTTGGGCTTGGCGATGTTGCCCCAGCAGAGCTGCCCGTCGAGGAACACGTTGAGCACCGGGGAATGCAGCACCAGTGTTTCCGCAGTGGGCCGCTTGTTCGCCAGCAGCGCGTACACGCCAAGGCCCTTGCGGGTAGCGATGAACAGGTGCGCAGGGTAAGGCACCGCCACGCTCGCTTTCGCGCCCAGCACCTTTAGATCCTTGCCTGGATTGCTGATATTGAAGTGGGCGGGCCGGACCTGTTCGAGGATCCACCAGACCAGCATGTCGGCATGCGCGACCAAAACATTGTCGGGCAGGATCTCGGGCTTAGCTGCGCGGCCCAGCGCCTCGGTCCAGCGCCGCAAGTGTCCGCGAGTCAGAGGACTGCCAGCAGCGATCACCGGCCCAGCCTCACGCTGCTCGACCGCGTGGAAACTGGCGAACGCCGAGGCACCGGCTCCTGCGCGCGGGGTTTCGGATTTGTAGAGCAGGATCGCGCTGGCGAGGACCATGCCGCCCGCCGTCGCCTCGAACTGGGTGCTGCAAGCGCTCATGCGCGTTCTCCCGTAGGATCGATTTCGATCAATGCTTGCGCGGCCCGCATGACTTCGCCGCCGAGCCGCAGCGATGAAAGCCACTGGTCCAGCACGGCGGGCTCGGTCAGGCGGCAGAACCCGGCGATATCGAAAAATCGCAGCTCCATCCCGGCGCGGCCGACCTCGTCTAGCTCCATGCCGAATTGCTCGGCTGGCACCAGCGTCATGGGCGGGATCGTCGCGCAGTCCTCGTATTCGGGGAGGTACTGACAGACGTTCTCGAAATCGAAGTGCCAGGCGTTGCTATCTTGGCCGAAGCGCTTGAGCGCTGCGTAGGCATCGCGGAGCCGCTTGAGCCTCGCGCGCAGCGGTGCCGGCATGTCTTTGAGCAAGCCTTTGTTATCGGCCAGCATGAAGTCGGGCCGCTTGGCTCGAACATCGGACGGAAGAACCGTGCCATCCTCGACTTCGCCCTGATGGTACTCGATCGCCTGGATCGCCGGCTCGTCCTCGGTCTCGCCGTCCCAATAGTACATTGACAGCTCTTCGATCATGCTCCCGAATTCGAACAGCGGGATCACGATGCTGAGCGTATCGCAGAGCGCCGCGTAGGCCGCAGCGCGCCACCCGACCGGCGCGACCGGGCCAGAGAGCGTATTGCTGAGCACGTTGGTCTTTTCGATCCAGCCAAGGTCGATCTGGCCGACGCTGTCGCAGATCACCGCAATCGCCGGGGGATCACCATGCTCGCCCTGCAGGGCAATCACGCGCAGCTCGGCTAGGTTGCAGTCACCCAGCACTGCCATGACCTCGCGGTCGAATTCCTGTTCGATCCAGCGCCGCGCCTCGAGCCGCGTGAGCAGCTGCTCGGAAGGCGCACGCTCTGCCAGCCATCGCCCGATTGTCTTGTGCTGCTGGGCCAGAGGCGCGTCGAAGGCAGCTGGAATCTCCGGCAACAATGCGAACGTGCGGCCAGCAAGATCAACCAAGCGGCGCGAGGGCAAGGCCGGGCGGCGGGGCGAGCGGTTCGCTGGGGCCGTCCTTTGGCGCGAATACGATTGCCGCGTGGAGGAGTTGCATTGAGGCGGAAGCCCGGGTGCCAGTGGCCGGGATAATATCGGGTTCGTTGCTATCATCGGAGTCGATCCATTCCAGAAGCGTTTTGCGGGGTGGAGCCGGGATTGCCATCAGCCCTTGGTGCCGACCGCGCGGCGGTATTCGGTGACCAGCGCGCCGCCCGTCACCCCGGCGTCGACCGTCTCGGCGTTCAGGATCGCGGGGTAGAGCGTGGCGTGATAGGCCCGCAGCGCCGCAGGATCGTTCGCAAGGTGCGGCGGGACTGGCAGGTCGATCCCATCGTAGCGGTACGCGCGGGTCAGTTCGGTGATTTGCATGGCGGCTTCCTCAGTAAAGGCTCGCCGGCTCGCCTGGGGCGGGCGCTGGCGACGGTGCGGGAGTGGTGGTGGTCTTGGCTGCTGGCTTGGCCTTCGCCGTTGCGGCTGCCTTGGCTGCCTCTTCGGCGACGCGATGTTCGGCCAGCTGATCGCCCAGTTCCTTGCGGGAAGCGAACAATTGTCCCAGCGCGCCATCGGTGCCACGCGAGAGTTCGGCATCGATTTCCTCGGCAGACGCGGTGATCGATATCGGTCGCGCTTCGCCGGGGTCCAGCGCAGCCTTCGCGCCCTCGGCCTTGCGCGGAATGATAGTCAGCGTGACTGTTCCATCGGCGCCAGCGACGAGGTCGCAGCCAAGGGAATAGCGGGTCAGCAGCGGGAGCAAGTTGGTTATCAGCATGGGATCAGTCCTCAATGGTGGCAGCGGCGGCGGTTGTGTCGGTGCCTGGCGGCAGGCCATACTGTCCATCGAGCGTCATTGCGCCCGGCAGTCGGCCAGCCCAGTCAAAGCCGGTGGCGTGCAGGATGCCGCTGATCAGGTCGGAAACCGGGACCGCGAGCAGCTTGGCAAATGCCTTTTCGCCCATATGCGCCACAAGGCCGCACTCCTGCGCCACGAACTTGACTTCGTCCTTGGACAGCAAGGCGAGGAAGGTGCCATCGACGCACCATGTCTGCCGAAGATCGACCTCGAATTCATCCGCGAGTGCCGCGACCTGTTCGTCGCCCACCGAGCCGCCGCTGGTGACCAGCAACGCTGCAATCTCGGCAATGCGCTCGTGTTCCCCGCTGCCCCGCAAGGCCGTTGCAACAGCGTTGCGCCACCCCCTTTTGCGGGTCGGTGCCAGCTTGTCCGCCAAACCCTGCGCCGTGACCTTGATCTTGCTCGGGATCGCGGCTGGTTTGGCCGGTGCGGGGCTTACGGCTGGCTTCGCTGCGGATCCTACGGGCGCTGGCGGCGGTGCTGCCGCTGCCTTCGCCTTCTCGGCAGTTTCGGTCTTGAGCGCGAAGCAAGCGCCGTTGGTGCAATGGCCGTCGTCAACATGATTCTCGAACAGCGCGCGTTGCAGCCCCGAATTGAACGGGCAAGCGGTGCACTCGGTCTTGTCGAAGATCGCGGCTCCAAGGCTCTGCGTCATGCGCTGCAGAAGCTCGCGGGTCTTGATCACGTCGATGCCCGAAGTCAGGACCGTTTCGAGCGCCTTATCCTGCTTGTCGGCAGGCACCGCTGCGAGCAATTCCGCGTGACCAATCTTGATCCGCCGTTCATCGAGCGCCGCCTTGACTGCATCGGAAAGGCCAGCCAGCGCCATACGGGTATCGAACTTGCCGTTTGACCAACCGAGGCGCTTGGCTGCCTCGACCCGGTCGCCGCCGCAAGCGGTCAGCACCCTCACAGCCGCATCGGCCTGTTCGGTTTCCGAAGTGTCGTCGCGGACGTCGTTCTCGTCGATCGCCGCTTCGAGCGCTTCCTGGTCGGTCATTTCACGGACCACAGCTGGAATATCGCCATCCTGCCCGAACACTTCGACCGCAGCGCGGAAGCGCCGGCCGCCAGCAACCAACAGGTAGGTGTCGGGCTCTGCGGCGGGGCGCAAAAGGATCGGTTGCAGCACCCCGCGAAGGCGCAGCGAGGCGACCAGTTCGTCGTGCTTGGCCGGGCTAAAATAGCGCCGAGGGTTGGCACCCGGCTTGATGCTTGACAGCGGGACCGTCCGCTGTTGCTCGGTGGTAGTCGCGTCTGTCATGTCAGTTTGTCCTGTTGGATTGTGGTAGGGATTTTGCGGCTTTTTTTGCTCGTCCGGTTCACCCTGAAACACCGGTGACCGGGTGCAAGCTCATTATGCGATTTC
>JAYVRZ010000191.1:0-5717 GCA_043775965.1 Sphingomonas sp. | reverse complement strand
GCTCGACGGACGACCTCTGTCGTTGTGGCGCTCCCGTGTAGAACCTGACCCATAGTGCATCCTTCCACTCGCTCGTGGTTATTGCACCATCAATCACTGAGACCAAACAGCGCGCAATTCGATCGCATCGGTCGCGGGCCAGTACGTGCGGTACGTGTGGGGCCCGGTCCCAGGACGAATAATATACCGCCCATTCTGGGGTGACGACACGATCACGGCGGTGGTCGCACCCTACGCGTTCACCGTGGCGGTTCGATAGGCGACAGCCTTGTCGAGTTCTCAGCCAGGAAACACGACCGATCCCAGTGCTATTTCGAGCCACTTCTCAGGTCTTGAATAGCCTTTCCTGGTTACAGCTGAATGATCCGTGAAAATGCCTTTTCCATACGAGACTTTACCTATCGGCTATTTCATCTATTTGTCGAACTAACAGTGAAAGGCGTGGTGCGTCCAGATGAGTAACTTGCTCGCGCTGCGGCCGGGACAATCGGCTCAAGATTTGCGAGATACGTTTTACCATGCTTGCCGATGACCGTAACGCGCCCTGGGTTTTCAGCGATCACTGCCCTTAAGTACGAGCGCGGCTTTTTCATGAGCTTAGGCTGGTCGAGACCGACTAAGCCGATGATCCGTGCAGCCTCCTTCACGAAAGTCACGCAATTATGGTCGGACAGGCGGTAGACGCTGTCGGGCTTGCCTTCGGTCCAGGCGTCAACAAGAGTAAGGACAGCTGTATACTGTGCGTCGCTCATCACGACGGAGAACTGCGCGTCGCTACCATTTATGTAGAACGGTTTGGCGATGTCGAGCCCACCCGCAACGGGCCCGAACAGCAATGCCGGACTGATCGATTTTGCAGTGAAGCCGAAATTGGCATCCACCGGCGCGCCGCCTGCATTGGGCACCCCGCGCAGCGTGAAGAACGCATGCGGGAAGCTGTTGCCGAGCTCGTGGCTCCAAAAGGTAATCGTCACCGCTGCGTGCGCCGGCAACGCGAAGCCGGTGGTCAAGAGGAGCAGGGTGAACAGTCGAAATAACGATTTCATGTGCTTATGATATCGCGCAATTTCGAGCCCCGCCAGCCGGATAGCGTTAGCTCAGATTTAGTCCGGACCCCGGTTCATGTCATGCGGCTGACCTGTCACCAACGTCGCTAAAACGCATTTTTGGCGCAGACTTGCCGAACCCGGTAGCACAGCGTTTTGTCGCGATCCGAGCTACCTCTTGATCACGCTGTCCTTTCGATGCCCCTCTCCCCCAGCCATAGCCGGTCGCCGGGGACCCAGTGCAGGCACAGCAACTGTTATTCGCTGGCCTCGTCGGTGATTGCCCTGTGTCAGCAATGATGCTTTCGAAGAACGGCCTCTTGCGCGTGACCGCGGGCCTGGTGCGGTCGGCAGCAGCAATAGCGCTATTGTTTTGAGGCGCTGGCGATCGCGTCGACCGCAGCGGCAACGCGACGCCAGTTCTCAGGGGCAGCGGTGCCTCGCAGCAGATCGCCCAGCCGCCCGGCGGCCAAGCTAAGGTCCTCGTCGCTTAATTCCACGACGATAGCTGCGGCCAACTCCCACACCTCACGCTCGGTCATTTCAGTCGTCGGGGTCACGGACGCCGCCATCACGGGTTGGAAAGACGGGCCCACGCAAGATCATCCGTTCAGTGGGGTATGGCTTTTGCAGCGCCAGAACGTCGTCGGAGCTGCCTGTTAGCCACCGCCCATGGTCTTCGGTTCGCAGGATCGTGATCATCGCCTTTGGATGGATCGGCGCAACCAGGGTGTTCGGATCGCAGGTTACCATCGCGAAATAGCGCCGCTCGCCGACCTGTTGCCAGAAGCCGGCGACAGCGAACACGGGCTGGTCGGTAACCGCGAACCACATTTCCCCTTGATCCGCTTCTTGCCGTCCCCGAGATCGGTTGGCTGGAACGCCCATTCACAAAATTCGGTCAGCGGAATCAGGCACCGGTTGACCGGGTCAGTGACAAGCGAGCACCATTGCGGAAGGTGAAGGCTACGGACGTTGGTCTGTGCAACCTTGCGGCCCGCCTGCTTGGCCTGCCCCGCCAGGACGTCCCATTCAATCACGTCGAGCCCGCGGCGCCCACCGTCATCGCGCAGGACATAAGCGCGGCCGAACGGACGCAGTTCTTTGGGATCGAACCGGTTGTCCATCGGCTTTGGCACCAGCCATTCTCCCTCGAACCGCTCGAAAATGGTCTCGGGCTCACCGCTGAACCTGGCACGATTAAACATCGCTTAGATACCGAGTCGGCGCCGCCTGATCTCGCCGAGCAGAGCTTCCGCCACAAGATGGCCGACCTCGCCGCCTGACTGCTGGTAGGCATCGGACAAATCAGCATCTGACGCACCGCGCAGCAGGTCGCGGACTTCGGTACTGAACAATTCGACTTCGCCCGCCGCGGCGTCGGCCGCATCCTCACTAGTCGCGACACGCTCATCTCCAGGGACGGGAGCGTGCCCCATGATCGCATCCTGCTTGAACAGGTCGAACGCGTCTGCAGCTTCGCTGCGTTCTTCGAGAGCGATTTCGAGGAGCGTGAACAGGTCGAGCGGTGATGCAGTATTTTCCATGGCGGCATCGTATGCGGGTTTTCCCGGAACGATCAACTCTGCAAGGTGCCGAAACAGTGTCCCCCGGCGATCGATACACCGGTCGCAATCATCACTGGCGTGATACACCGACATGCCCGCCCCTTGTTCTGCCTCGGCAGGCTTTGTGCCTGCAGCGGTGGTGACTGTCGTTGAGCGTCGCTACGATGTGATCGCTCTGCCGACGGCTCGGCCTGTCAGGCTGGGTACACTCGCTCGTCTGTCCAGCGCACGCCAATAAGCGCGCCTCGCGAACGGGGTCCGCACTGGACTTGGCCAGTTGCCAGTGTGGATGCTCTCGATATCGACAAGACATCCTTGCCCCGCACGATGCGCGAGCTGGCGCAACGAAGGTTTGCCTTTGCAGGTGGCCGGGATCACCCAGAGGGTAACGGCCCGCACTTGGCGAAATCCAAGTACGGGCCGACTGGAATACTCATTAGGGGTTACCCCGGCTAAAGAGGTACGTCAGACACAACGTTTCAGCTCCCGGCAGAAGCCTGCGGTCCGGGCCACAGATTGACACCGTAACACCTCGCAGACTCCGACAACGGGGCGGCAGGACGGCGGGGCGGCCGGTGTAACAGGGTCGGCCCCCCAGCACTGCCTTAACGCACCACATCAGGACGTTGCCCGGCAAACCGACCGCCAAGTCCGTATCGCTTATGCGTCGGCGACGCAGTTGGGAGTCGATCAGACGTTGAGCCTGACCAACGTCGCGCGCGGACTTGGCTTTGCCACGACCGACCGCGATGAGGTCGGCGTGTTCAACTTCGCGCAGGGCATCGCCCAGTGGCACACGCTCGGCGCCGACCGCGACGAGGGCACGGCCGCGGCACGAAGCGGCGGCTACGGGTTCCTAGGCGGCATCGGCATCGGCAACCGCGACTGGTCGGTCGGGGCGATCGCCGGCTATCTCGACAGTCGCCAGCGGATCACGGCACTGGGGGCCGCGACCAGCGCCGACGGCATCGTCGCAGGCGTCCATGGCCGCTATGCCGCGGGTCGCGTGCGGATCGGCGCGTCGGTGCTCTATGACGGTGGCGGTGCGCGGACGACGCGGTCGCTGCCGGGGACGACGACCGCAACCGGCAAGTACGGTTTGCACAGCTGGGCGGGCGACCTGTCGATCGGCTATGCCGCAGCGGTGACCGGCGACTGGACGCTGACGCCCAAGATCGGGATCAGCATTCCGGCCTGCCCGAGCGCCGGTCGGAGCGTGTCCGTTCCGCACGGCGGAACATAGAGTTGACAATTTTCTCGACATGACCAATCCGGTGACGGTCAGCGCCACCTCCATCTCAATCATGCAAGCGATGAGAATGGCGAGCAGGCTTGGCATTGAGGCGACGCAGATGCGGTGCAGTCACGATGCCGACAGTCGTGCGATGACCGCGAAGCGAGCCGCATGAACCTGTTTGCCCCACTGAACAGTAGGTACGCCGTCGTTGAGGATCCCCCCGGTCCCGAGCCTACAACAGCCTTCCGGAACAGGCAGCGATGTGTGCTTACCGTTGAGCACAGCAGCAAACCTATGCTTATGTTAACTATTATCTCGTATCCAAAAGTCACGACTTTACGAGGAAAAAGCGGATGCAGGTTTTGGCACATGACATTGGAGGAGCCAATCTCAATGCCCGCACGGCCGAAGACGCGCTGGAACTGACGATCCTTATCCCCTGCCTCAACGAAGCGGAAACTCTAGCCACGTGCGTGCGCAAGGCGGTTCGCTATCTGGCGCGTTCCAACATCGCCGGCGAAGTCTTGGTGTCTGACAACGGCAGTACCGATGGATCGGTCGAGATCGCGCGCGCGAGCGGCGCGCGGGTAGTCCACGCGCCGATCTCGGGCTATGGCGGTGCGCTGCGCTGCGGGATCGACGCAGCGCGCGGCCGCTACGTCATCATGGGCGATGCCGACGACAGCTACGATTTGGGCAATCTGTCCCATTTTGTCGAAACGCTACGCACAGGGGCCGAGCTGGTCATGGGCAACCGTTTCAGGGGTGGGATTGGCCCGGGGGCGATGCCGTTCCTTCATCGCTATCTTGGCAATCCGGTCTTGTCGGCGGTCGGTCGACTGTTCTTCCGTACGCCGATCGGCGACTTCCACTGTGGTCTACGCGGTTTCGACCGCGTTGCGATCCGGAGCTTGGATCTGCGCAGCACGGGGATGGAGTTCGCCAGCGAGATGGTGGTCGCCGCCTCGCTGCGCGGGCTCCGCATCGCAGAAGTCCCGACGCCTCTCGTCAAGGACGGCCGGAGTCGGCCGCCGCATCTTCGCACGTGGCGCGACGGCTGGCGGCACCTGCGGTTTCTCATCCTGCACAGCCCTCGCTGGGCGTTCGGATATCCCGGCGCGACCTTGATCGGCTTGGGCATGCTACTCGTGGCGATGCTGCTGCCCGGGCGGCTGGCGCTTTCGGACACCGTATCGCTCGACATCCGTGCGTTCCTGGTCGGCTGCCTGGCGATCGTGGTAGGTGTGCAGGCAATCGCCTTCGGCCTGATTGCGCGCCGGTTCGCGACGCTCCACAATGTCCTGCCGCCCCACCGCCGCGCCCAGCGCCTGCTCGACGCCGTCAGCCTCGAACGAATGCTGCAGATTACTGGGATCCTTCTCGTCGGCGGTCTCGCAGGCATGGGCTATGCGGGTGCGGTCTGGGCGAAAAGCCATTTCGGCGCGATCGACGATGGCCACTTGCTGCGCATCATGGTGCTGTCGACGAGCGCGATCGTCATCGCCGTGCAACTCGGGCTGGCGGGTTTCCTGCTCGGTGTAATGGATCTCCGGCCAAGCGATGCGCGCGGGCAGCAGGCTCGGCTCCGCGCCGTTTTCCCGGAGGAATGACGATGGCGCCGCGTCACCTCGTCGTCACGGGCGGAACCGGTTATATCGGCCTCCGGCTGGTCGAACGGGCCCTGGCCGAGGGGCGCAAGGTCACGGTGCTTGGGCGTCGTCCGGGACCGCCCGGTACGCGCCACGTATGCTGGACTCTAGGGGATTCGCTACCTTGCGAGGCCTTCGCGGCGGCCGACGCACCCGGCGATCGGGCGCTGGTTCATCTTGCGCACGACTGGGAGGCGGACGAGGCGTTGAACGTCGC
>JAYVRZ010000190.1:0-5717 GCA_043775965.1 Sphingomonas sp. | reverse complement strand
GACGTGCGCGGCGATGACCAGATAGAACAGCACTGGCAGAAGCAGTTTGTGCAACCCGCCGAACGGCAGCGCCGCCGCCTTGTTCACCCCGACCAGATTTGGGATATCGAGGAAATAGAATGGAACCACTTTGCCGAACAGCGACGACACCAGATAGCCGGTGATCGGGAAAGCCAGCATCAGCCCATACAGCACGACGTGCGCGGTTTTGGCCGCGAACCGATTGACCCGGCCGAGGTCCCCCGACAATGGCGGCGTGCGGCTGATCAGGCCCCAGATGATTCTGATTATCGCCAGCCCGAGAACGGTCATCCCCAGCGACTTGTGGACGATATACAAAGGCTCGCGGATTACCGCTTCGTCCGGCAGCGCCGACATGAAGATGCCGAGGGGAATCAGGGCGATGAACAATCCGGCGGTGACCCAGTGCAACCAGCGGCTGACCGATCCGTAGCGCGTAGGTGTATTCCCGCTGGCGAGGCGCGCCGCCGGACCGGACTTGCGCCACGCCAGCAACAGGCCGCCAGCCAGCGCGACGCCGACGAGCAAGGTCAGATGGAGCAGTGCCGGCTTGAACGGATCGAGCGGGGTCACCGGCGGTTCGAACCTCGCGAACACGCCTGCCGCCGCCTGCCTGGCAAGCGCCACAACTGCGCCCAGCACGCCGAGTGCGCCCAAAGCGAGGCCGGTCCGGCGCACCGCGCCGCCGCGTGAAGCAAGCCCTGCGGAAACCAGCGCCAGCACGACGAAAACAGTCAGCGCAGCCCAACTGTCGGCACCGGTCGCAAGACGTTCGCTTTTCATGCTCAATTCCGTTCGCAGCGAAAGTCAGACCGCTCGACCGAGCAACCGCGCCGCGTTGCCACGGCCAATGTCGGCACGCAGCCGGTCGTCCGTCAGATAACGATTGGCCCCGGCCACGTTCACGCGGATGCCGATGTCTGGCGCATAGGGAAAATCCGAGCCGAACAGGATGCGCGCCGGATCGGCCACTACGAGCAGCGCCGCCAGCGCACTGGGGTTGCCCGATAGCGCGGTGTCGAACCAGAACTTGCGTATTTCGACCATCACGTCCGGCGCGTTTTCGCGGATTTCGGGAATTAGCAGCGCCGCTCCGTTGACGCGTCCGGCAAGGAACGGCAGCGCGCCGCCAGCATGGCTCAAGACGAACCGTATGCCCGGATGCCGGACCGTCACCCCGGCGAAAATAAGGCTCACCGCCGCGCGTGTCGTGTCGAACGGAAACTCCAGAATCGATTGCGGCGGCTGGCCAGCCAGATCGTCGCCGGGGCTGGTCGGGTGAACGAACACGATGGCCTTGCGGCGATCGAGTTCCTGCCAGACTTCGGCGAACGACGGGTCGCCCAGATACTTGCTGTCATAATTGCTGAACACGACCACTCCGTCCGCGTTCAGCGTATCGAGTGCGTACTCGATTTCTTTCAGCGCCGCGCCCGAATTGAACATCGGAATGCTGGCGAAGTGGCCGAACTTGCCCGGATGATCGCGGCGAATGGTTGCCGCAGCATCGTTGCATTCCCGCATCAGGGGACGTTCGATCGCGGGGGCGAGCGCCGGGTAGCCGGGCGAGATCGAAAGCACGCCCTCGGCGATCCCGAAACTGCCGCACACGTCGAGCGCGCGCTGCACCGACCAGTCGGGCAGGGTCCTGGTGGGCGTCACCGAGGCGAGCCGGTCCGCTCCGATCGTCTCGACGAACACCTTGGGCATGAAATGATGATGCGTGTCGATCCGCCCGCCTTCGGGGAATGGTCCGAGCATGAATTGGTCCGCCACCTTCGTTCCCCCATAGGTCAGGCCCGCCGCGCCGACGGCTCCGAGTTCGAGCATGGTGCGGCGCGAGAGCTTCATCCGGCCAACTCGGCTTCGGCCCGCGCCACGGTGATGAACGATCCCGCTTCGACCACGCGGAGCTCCTGGGCAGGATCGAACGACACCCCGATCGGATCGCCTCCGTTCGCGACGATCTCGATCTGCTTGCGGAACAGGCGGCGCAGCAGCACGATACCGCGGTCGCTGCTGACCAGCCTTTCCTCGCTGTGGAGCGTGATCGGACCTTGGCTGCCCTGAGCTTCAAGATCGTTGGGCGCGCGCTGGACGCAGGCGATGTCCTCGTCCATCTGATTCCAGCGTTCGTTGAGGATCATCTCGTAGCCCTTGAACATCATTGGCTCGAACCCCACCGTGAAGATCCGGAACGAGGTGTCGTCGACCGGCAGGATGAATCCGAGATGGTCGGCCGGCCCTTCCGCGCCGCGCGGATCGGGCACCGCGCGGATGCAGGGCAGCATCGTCTCCACGCGCGTGGCGAGGTGGCGGCCATCGGGGAGGATATTGTCGCGCATGGCGATCACGCCGTTGGCGTTTTCCGCGAATCTGACGCCCGACACATATCTTGGCGGGTCGGCCAGGATCGCGTCGATCTCGCCAAACCGGGCACCGAACTGCGGCCCGGAATGCATGTAGTGCAGCCACAGGAAATGCGCGGGGTCATGGATGTTCTCGAAATGCTGGAGCCAGTTGAACGGCGCGACTTCGCCCGGCACGGGGCGGGTGCCGGCACCGATGTTGTTGGTATCGACAAACAGCGGCTTGCCGCCCTCAAGCACCGATTAGCGCGGCAGCAACGGCTTGCGGGCCAGCGGACCCATATAGGCGAAGATCAGGCCATAGCGTTCCTCGACCGGATACCACGGCTGGCGGAACACCTCGGAACGGACCCCGCCAGCCGGTTCCATCGGCTGGTCGAGGCAGGTGCCGTCGACCCCGAATTTCCACCCGTGATAGCAGCAGCGGATCCCGTCGTCTTCGACCCGGCCGTAAAACAGCGAACTGCCGCGGTGTACGCAGCGTGGATGGACCAGTCCGGGCTTGCCGTTCTTGCCCCGGAACAGCACTAGATCCTCACCCAGCGCCCGCACCATCCTGGGCAAGTCGGTGCCGTCGGCGGCGGTGCCGACCGGCTGCCAGTAGCGGCGCATGAGTTCGCCCATCGGCGTACCGCGCCCGACCTCGGCAAGATCGGCGTCGAACCTTCCGGGGGCGCGGTCGTAGGCGGTGCGGATGTCGTTCATTGCTTGGTCCCCTTGTTCAATATCCGACGGTAAAACGAGTGCGGGTGTGTCGGGGCGTCTCAAGCTCGTCGATCATCGCGATCGCGTAGTCTTCGATCGAGATGCTGCTACGCCCGGTTTCATCGAACAGGGCCTGGTCGAGCCCGAGGCGAAAGGTTCCGCTCCGCCCGCGTTCGTCGAAAAACAGCGAGGGACACAAAAAGGTCCATTCCAGATCGTCGGCCTCGGCGCGCAGGGTCTCGAGGATTTGCCCAGTCGATAGCGCACTCTCCCGATACTCGGGCGGAAACTCTGGCGAATCCATCACTTTGCTGCCGTCGGGCAGCAGCAGCGTGCCCGCGCCGCCAGCGGCGAGCAGGCGGGCCACCCCGGCCTGGCGGGTCGCGACGACGATCGAGCGGGTCGCGACGACGTGCGGACCGGTACGGTCTGAATCATGATCGCGGCGCGGGCTGTAGCTGTGGATGACCGCATCGTGGCCGCGCAGAACTTGGACGAGGCGAGCCGCGTCGAACACGTCGCAGGCCATCGCGGCCACCCCCGCCCGCGGCACCACCTGCTCCGGATGGCGGCATATCGCGGTGACGGCATGGCCGCGCAAGGCCGCCTCGGGCACCAGTCCGGTGCCCAGCAAGCCGGTCGCCCCGATAATCGCCACCCGCATCGTTCAAACCTTCCCAATCGCGATCCTCCCCGCGCCGCAAGCGCGGGGAGGATCATGCTTCAGAAATTGAATGCGACTTTGCCGCCATAGGTTCGCGGCGCCGCCAGGCCCACTTCGGTGTACCCCGCGGTGGTTCCGCCGAACACCTTGATGTCCTTGTTCTCAAGATTGCTGCCAAAGGCGGAAACCGAAATCCCGCCGCCCTCGCTGGACCAGGTGAGGTCGAGCGTCGTGCTGGTGTGGCCCTTCTGGTAAGTACCGGCTGCCTGCGCAAAATAGACGTAATAGCCGCTGGTCAGATGGCTGAACGCGCTCGCCACCAGCTGGCCCGAGCCGCCCAGCTCGAAAGTATGCTGGTACGAAACATTGCCCGAGGTGCGCGGCGCGTTAGGCAGCCGGAACCCCGAGATGTTCAGCGCCGGGGCCGGTCCGTTCGGTCCAAGGTAGGCGGGGGCGAGATAGCTGGTGAACTTGGCATCGAGATAGTTGGCCGAGATGTCGAACAGGTCGTTCGGCGTGGCTTGCCACTTGAGCGACAGCTCCGTGCCATAGACCCGCGCCTTGCCCGCATTGGTCACCACGAACCCCAGCGCGCCGTTCGAGATGGGATTGACGACCTGGGTCTGGCCGTTCTGATAGTTCTTGTAGTCGGAATAGTAGACGACCGCGTTGACCTGAAGGGTGTTGTCGAAAAAGCGGTTCTTCGATCCGGCCTCGTAGTGGGTGACCTTTTCCGGGCCGAAGAACTGTTCGGGCGCCAACGCGAAGTTCGGATTGCCAACCGAAAGCGATCGGGCGCCGCCGTCGTTCAGGCTGCCCGGCTTATACCCCCGGCCGACGCTGGCGTAGACCAGCGACCGCGGTCCGACGTCGGCATCGACCCCGACTTTCCAGGTGAACGCGCGGAAGCTCTTGCTGCCCGGCAGGCCGGCGGTGATCACCGGCCCTCCGGTCGGGTTGGCCGAAGTGACCGCCAGGTTGCGCAAGACCTGCCCGACCAGCGGCGGGAACCCACTGTTGACGAAGATCACGTTCGAGACGTTGCCGAGCACCTGCGTGCCCGAACTCTTGTCCCAGTTATAACGACCGCCCAGGGTCAGGCGCACCGTATCGGCGACAGGATAAGTGCCCTGACCAAACACCGCCGCCGAACGCTGGCGCGATTGCTGGTCTTGGAACGCGTTGGACGAGGCAACGCCTCGCACCGCAGTGCCGGGCGGGAATGGCGGGGTCGGCAGCGGGATGACCGGAACGATCACGTTGATGAACTGATCGACGAAGGTATCGACCTTGTTGCGGTAGAAGTTGCCGCCAAGCACCCATTTGAACCCGCCGTCGCCGGCGCTGGTCAACCGACCTTCGAAGTTGACCTGCTTGTTGGTGTAAGGTCGCTGGTCGTAAGTCGAGAGCGGCAGCGGCGCGTTGGCGTTGCGCGTCTGGCGCGCCGACTTGTTGAACGCGGGCAGCAGGGTCAGGATCGCGCCGCCGAAGTCGTAATTGATTTCGGCCAGCACCGAGGTCTTGTCGACGCGCACGTCCTGGCGGCAGGTCGCCAGCAGCCCGCGGATCAGGCACAGCTCGGAGACCGAAGCCTTGCGCAGATCGGTGTTGCCCGCCCGCGGGACGAGCGCGACGAGGTTGGGCAGGCTTGGTCCGGCGACGAACACGTTGCCCGATCCGACCCCGCGCAGCTTGGCGAAGTTGGTCGCGATCCGGATCGACAGCGCATCGTTCGGCTTGACCAGAAACTGGACCCGCCCCGAATACGCATCGAGCGCGTCGTAGCCGTTCGAATAATAGCCGTCGTGCTTCTGCGTCTGGAAGGCGGCGCGGATCGCGAACTGCTCGCTTATCGCCAGGTTGACCATGCCTTGGGTGGTCAGCGCGTCGTAGTTGCCATAACTGACCGAGCCGGCGACGGAGTTGCGCTTGAGGTCGGGCTTGGCGGGCAGGATATT
>JAYVRZ010000189.1:0-3000 GCA_043775965.1 Sphingomonas sp. | reverse complement strand
CGGGGCATCATTGGCAACCGTGGGGAAGGCCTTGGGGCACACGCAGGCAAGCACCGCGGCGCGGTACGCCACCCTCTCAGCCTCTGTGCAGCGGGAAGGACTTAGGGCGGCTGGCGAGAGGATGGCGGCTCTCAACACTCCTAGAGAAAGCAATGTCTTTACATTGGGCGGGAAGCTCTAGCGAACGTGTTGCTTTGGTAATGCCAGCCTTTCTTTTGACCAATCGGTATCGCATGCAGATTCCGATGATCGCGCGCAGCCATTCCGATGTGATGGCGCGCAGCGTTCCGAGATGATCGCGATCAGTTGGCGGTCACCCGGTCGACATGGCTTTGGTGTCAGTTTGGAAGGTTGCGGTCAATCGCTGATCGAGGTTCTGGTGCGCCGCAGGCTATCGCCTTCGAGTTCGACGCGGTGAGCGTTGTGCAGAAGGCGATCGAGGATGGCGTCAGCATAAGTTGGGTCTCCTATGGCGTGATGCCATGACGCGGTGGGGAGTTGGCTGGTCACGATGGTCGACTTTCGGCCGTACCGGTCTTCCAGTATCTCGAGCAGGTCGTGCCTGGCCTGGGCATCCAGGGGCTGAAGGCCCCAATCGTCCAAAATGAGCAGTTCGACGCTGGCGAGGCTTTTGAGCCTGCTGGCGATCCGGCCGTCACCGCGCGCGAGAGCGAGTTCGTCGAGCAGGCGCATAAAGCGGACGTAGAGAACCGAGCGATTGTCGCGGCAAGCCTTGTGGCCGATGGCGCAGGCAAGCCAACTCTTCCCGATACCGGTCGGGCCGCAGATCGCCAGATTGTCGTGCGCGTCGATCCAGGCACCGTTGAGCAAGACCTCGAACAGCCGGCGCTCGAGCCCGCGAGGGCTTCGGTAGTCGACATCTTCGGGGGCTGCCTGGTGGCGCAATTTTGCGTGCCGCAGGCGCGCGCTGAGCCTCTTGTCATGTCGCCAGGTCGTTTCCCGGTCGAGCAGCAGGGCGAGCCATTCAGCATGGCTGAGCGCGGCGGCGTCGCCGTGTTTGTCGAGTTCGGTGAACGCCTTGGCCATCCCTTGCAGGCCAAGGACCTGAAGCTGGTCGAGTGTTGGATGTGTCAGCAAGTTTTATCTCCTTCTCAGTGGTAATATTTGGGGCCCCGGATGTTGGGGTGGTCGATCCCGACCTCGCCGGCGGTGCGCGGGCGATGATGCGGCTCTGCGTCGAGCTTCTTCTCGAGGATGGATTTGACGGCACCGTATTTGCGGGCGCCGATCTCGAGCGCACGCAGCGAAGCAGCGTCGACACGCGCCGCGCCGTAGGGGCGTGCCAACCGCACTATGCCCAGGCAGGAACGATAGCCCTGTTCCGGATGGGGCCTGTCGCTCAGGATCATCTCGCACAGGATCCTGACCGATGGCCCAAGGCGCCCGGCTTCATCGAGCAGTCGTTCCACCGTCCAGTCCCCGTAGCGGCGATGGCTCGACGGCATATGATCGTTGATCGTGGTGTGATGCCCGTTGCCGGATCCGCGCATGTGCGAAGCGATCCGCTCCCCTTTCAGGAAGATTTCGACAGTGCGCGCCGTCAGGCGCACCTCGACCTGCGCTCGCGCGTGTCGGTAGGGTACTGAGTAAAAATGCTTCGCGGCCTCAACATGATAGTCGATGCCGACTTTGCAGCGGCGCCATTCGGCCAGCACGTAAGGGTCCGCTGGTAACGGCTTGAGCAACGGGCGATCGATTTCTTCAAACAATTCGCGTCGCGATCGGCCAAAGCGTCGCATGATCCGGGCATTCAGCGCTGCCATCATTTCGGCCACGGCCACGCGCAGTTCGTCCATGCCGTACCAGATCCGGTTGCGAAGACGTCCGAACAGCCAGCGCTCGACGATGCCGACACATGCCTCGACCTTGGCTTTATCTCGAGGTCGATATGGTCGCGCCGCGAGCACTGCCGTGCCGTAATGCGCCGCGAGTTCGGCGTAAGTGCGGTTCACCTGCGGATCGTAAAGACACGCCTTTATGACCGCGACCTTTGCGTTGTCGGGCACCAGCAGGCGGGCCGCGCCACCGAAGAAGCCAAAGGCTCGGACATGCGAGTCCGTCCAGTCCGGCAGGGTCTCGGTCCAGGTTGGCCATGCGAAGGACAGGCTCGAGGCGCCCATGACCGCCACGAACAGGTGAGCTTCGCGGATTTCACCCGTCAGCCGGTCGACCACCACCGATACCGTGTCTCCGGCATAATCGACGAACATCCGGTCCCCACCCAGATGCGTTTGCCGCATCGTCACCGGCAAACGCCCTTCCCAGGCGCGATAGAGCTCGCAAAACCGAGAGTACCGGTAGCCGCCGGGATGAAGCTCGATATATTCGTCCCACAGCACCTGCAGCGTGACGTGCTTGCGCTTCAGTTCGCGGTTCATGGCCGCCCAGTCGGGTTCGGGCCGATCGCGCTGACCGCCGCGGGTCGCCGCCACTCCGTAGAGTTCCAGCTCGAGCGCCGTGTCCGCCAGTCCTTCGGGAAGTGGCCACTCCAGCTTCGATGCCCGGAAGCGCTGCAGCATCACACGAACGCCCGTGCTGCCAACGCCCACCAGTCGCGCCACCTCCCGTGACGGCAGTCCGGCATCGTACGTCAGCCTCAAAATCTCGCGCACCTTGCGCATCGCAATTCGCTCCGTCGGCATTGGCTGCTCCTCAAAAGAAGCAGCCAGCGACGACCGGATCACACCGCCAAAACAACCCTCATCTGATCTCGATCATCTCGGAACGCCGATCGCGATGATGTCGGAATGCTGATCGCCATCACGTCGGAACACTGATCGCCATCATCCCGGAATACCGCGCGCCATCATCCCGGAATCCGCAGCCATGCTCAATCTCGGCTATTTCGGGATTGAGTTCGCGGTTGCTTCGATGATCGGCTCGGTTGTCTTGTTCGCCGACAGCGTGGATTTTCTCGAAGATGCGCTGGTGAACATTCTGATATTCGCGGCGCTTGGGTGGGGTAGGGTTCAACGGGCG
>JAYVRZ010000188.1:0-3582 GCA_043775965.1 Sphingomonas sp. | reverse complement strand
GAGCGGACCGCAGTCGTTCCGGCGTTCTCATCTGGACGAACTCTCACCGGCCCGCCGCCAGGCAATCTCGTTTGATCTTCTTGGCAAGGCTCCATTTGTGAACTTCGGTTGGTCCGTCATAGATGCGGAACGCGCGGATTTCCCTGAACACCTGTTCGACCACCGTGTCCTCGGTCACGCCGGTTCCACCCATGACCTGCACGCAACGATCCGCCACGCGGAACAACGCGTCCGCCACCGCGACCTTGGTCATCGAACTTTCGGCGGTTCCGAGCGATCCGGTATCGAGCACGTCGGCGCACCAGTCGATCATGAGTTCCGCCTGCTTGAGATCGATGAGATTATCGGCGAGCTGGAAGCCGACACCTTCATGGTCGATCAACAGCTTCCCGAAAGCCTGGCGCTTGCACGCATAGACTGTGGCAATCTCATGCGCCCGCGTAGCGGCACCGTGCCAACGCATACAGTGCGATAGCCTCGCGGGGCTTAGCCGGATCTGCGCATATTTGAAGCCCTCGTGCAGCTCCCCCAATATCTGATCCGCCGGCACGCGCAGATTGTCGATGGAAAGGATCGCGTGTCCGCCCGGCATCGAGCTATCGATCGTATTGAGCACCCGATCGATCGTGATCGCCGGATCCGGTAGTGAGACCAAAAACATCGTGGCAGCCATTTTTTCCGGCGTGCCGCTGTTCGCCATGACAATGCCGACACTGGCGCCTTTGAAACCGGTAATGAACGCCTTGCGGCCATTGATGACCCAGTGGTTGCCCTCGAGCCGTGCGGTTGTCTTCATCATCGACGGATCGGACCCGGCGCCACCTTCGCCTGCGGGCTCGGTCATCAAAAAGGCCGATCGTGCATCCCCGGCGACCAAGGGCGCTAGAAACTGCGCTTTTTGAACCTCGCTGCCGATCTTTCCGATGAGGTACATATTGCCTTCGTCGGGCGCAGCCGTGTTGCAGGCCAGCGGTCCAAGCGGCGATAATCCGGACTTCTTCAGCACTGCAGCGGTCTCTCGCTGCGACAAGTGGCTGCCGTCGGGCAGGATATGGGGCGTCAAGACGCCGGCCGTGCGAGCGCGGGCGCGCATCTCGTTGACCAGCTCATCGGTCGGCCCGTGTGCGTCGCGTCGCTTGTCCTGTTCATAAGGAACGATCTGATCCCGCACGAACGCTTCTACGTCAGCGGCAATTCGCGCGGTCCGTTCGGGCCCGACGCCGTTCATGCGGACACCGTCACGAACGTCGCTTCCGTTCTGTCACGCACCGTCTCGATATCCACTTCGGGTGCGAGGCGCATGAGGCGGAATGGTGAGCCGGACCGATCCGGCCGAGTGAACACGGCTAGGTCGGTAATGATCATATCGACGACATTCCTGCCCGTCAGAGGCAGCGTACAAGAGCGGCGAAGCTTCGGCGTACCGTTCCGCGAAACATGCTCCATGAGAACGACAATCCGCTTCACCCCTGCGACCAGATCCATTGCTCCTCCCATACCTTTCACCATCTTGCCGGGAATCATCCAGTTAGCGATGTCGCCATTCTCGGCGACTTCCATGGCGCCCAGAATAGACAAATCCATATGTCCGCCTCTGATCATCCCGAAACTGTCAGCCGAGTTGACGTAGGCCGTGTGCGGGAGTTCCGTCACCGTCTCTTTCCCGGCGTTGATAAGGTCTGGGTCCTGCTGGCCAGGAAGCGGGTAGGGGCCGATACCCAGCATCCCGTTCTCGCTCTGAAATGTCACGTCGATGTTCGGGGCGACATGATTGGCGACCAGCGTCGGGATTCCGATTCCCAAATTGACGCAATATCCGTCGCGCAGCTCGGCCGCGGCGATGGCGGCCATTTCGTTTCTGGACCATGGCATCAGTGCGTGCCCTCGTCGCGAAACATGAGGCGTTCGATCCTCTTTTCAGCTGTTGCCGAGAAAATTCGATCGACGAATATACCGGCGCAGTGGATGCCGTCCGGATCCAGCACGCCGGCTTCGACGATCTCCTCAACCTCTGCGACGCATACACCGCCGCAGGTCGCCACCATGGGATTAAAGTTCCGGGCGGTCTTGCGGAAGACGAGATTGCCGGTCGTGTCGGCTTTCCATGCCTTCACGATGGCGAGGTCTGCTGTAAGGCCGGTTTCGAGAATATAGGTTTCTCCATTGAAATCCCTATGATCCTTGCCCTCCGCGACTAAAGTGCCAACGCCAGTCTTCGTGTAAAAGCCGGGAATCCCGGCTCCGCCAGCCCGAATGCGCTCGGCGAGCGTGCCTTGCGGGTTGAACTCTATTGCAACTTCGCCGGACAGATATTGCCGCTCGAACTCCTTGTTTTCGCCCACATAGGAGGAGATCATCTTGGTGATCTGTCGTGTTCGGAGGAGTAATCCCAAACCAAAGTCGTCGACCCCGCAATTGTTCGATATGAACGTCAGGCCGTTTACGCCAGAATCGCGTATAGCTGCGATCGTCCATTCCGGGATACCGCACAGGCCAAATCCTCCGGCGGCGACCGTCATCCCGTCGTGGAGCAGTCCGGCCAGCGCCGCCTTGGCGTCGGCATAAATCTTGTTCATATGCTGCTAGTCCCGAAACTGATTACAAAGTCTGGCCATCATCGACTTTGAAAGATGCGCCGGTCGTTCCACGCGCCGCGTCTGAGCAAAGATGGGTCACGATTGGATCGAGGTCAGAAAGTTGCATCAGCCTTCGCCTGGGCCATGATGCGATCTGTTTTGCGCCGCCTTCGCTGTCGAACCAGTCGGCATTGAGATCGGTCTTGAAATAGCCCGGCAGGATCATGTTTACGCACAAACCGTGGCGCGCCCATTCGCGCGCCATGACGCGTCCCATCTGTACTACCGCAGCCTTCGACGCCGAATAGGCGGCAAGACCGGGGGACACATGCTCGGCGGTTATCGACGAGACCAGCACCGCCCGTCCGTCAGCTGCCTTTCCCGCCGCGATCATACGGCGCGCGCCTTCGCGGACAGTAAGAAACGTCCCGGTCAGATTGACCTGAACGGTCGCGGCAAAATCTTCGATCGGCTGATCTGTTGCTGCGCCACCCTCGGCAATGCCGGCGCACGCTATAATCGTATCGACGACGCCGAATCGCGCTTCAGCGGCGTCGTAAGTTTTTGATACGGAGGCTTCGTCCGTAACATCCATGGGTACGGAAAGCGCAGTACCGCCATCGTTGATGATGTCATGGGCCAGAGATGTCAGTAGCGCAACTCGCCGTGCGCCCAGAACGACGTTAGCCCCCGCCTGCGCCACCAACCTGGCCAGATGAGGGCCCAGGCCTGACGAGGCTCCAGAAATCAGGACAGTCCGGTTGGCGAGCGCAAGTCCTTTTCCTGTCACGCTTTTTCACATCCTCTCCAAGGGCGCTTTCGAGATATCCAGCTACAATCGCGAATCGGGCCGTAGATTCGTTCAACCATCCGACCGAATTGACCTTGGCGGCAATTGGCGATTATGGCAAGGATGCAGAATGTCGATTCGAGCGCACAGGCCCTCGCGCTATCACCCCTCGCGGGCGGCCATAATTTCCGGGACCTGGGAGGGCGCATCACGCGT
>JAYVRZ010000187.1:0-5362 GCA_043775965.1 Sphingomonas sp. | reverse complement strand
CGGTAGTGGCACCGCCCCGGACCAGATCCTGCGCAAGGCGTGTCAGCTCGCGCTCGCGCAGCAGCACTTGATTGCGTCCGTGCGCGATCCGGTGGACGAACAGCGCCCAGGTCGCGACGGCATTGATCGTGGCGAGGCCTGCGAGCACATGGCCCTCGCAGGGCGGCCCCCATCTCGCGGCAAGCGCGCGCTCATCGACCGCCAGCATGTTCGCATCGAGCGCGCTGACGACGAGCGGCACCATGCGGCCACCGGATATCTCCGCCACGTCGTGGCGCGCATCGGCGCGGAATGAGCCGCACAGATTATAGTCGAGTCCTGCCCCTCGCAGCAGCCGTGAGATGCGCGGCAGCCGATGACCGACGAGTACCGGATCGTCGGCGAGGACGTCGCCGATCCAGTTCTGCAAGGCCTTGGGGCTGCGCACGACGTGCGACGCGAGCGTGAAGCCGATGGTGTCGCTGGTGATGATGCTGGTGATGGCGGCGACCGCGACCGCCCGCTCGGTCTTGCGGTTGCGCGGACGCACGTCGCCGATGACGGCGATAGCCGTCACATGGTCGAATTCTATCATCGGATAACCTTTGAAAACGACGAAGCCCCGCAAACTCGGGCGGGGCTTCGTCGATCAGATGGTGGGGAGACGGCGGGTCAGCTGTGGAACAGATCGTCCTCGAACGTCGTCCAGCCTGCATCGCTGTTGCCTGCGGCATGGGCACGAAGTTGCGCTTGCCAGTCGCTTGCGAACGACGCCGCACGCATCAACGGGCGGCTGGTCGCCCAGCGGCAGATGTCGGGAGACTCCTCGCCTTGCGTGTCCATCCAGCCCCGCAACACGAGCATCGTCTCGAAAAACGGTCCCGGTTCGCCAGACTGCAATGCCGCGCCGTGCGCCCACAGCATCAGCCGCGTTACCGCGCGGCCCAAAGCGATTGCCTCGACCGGCCCGGGCGCATGGCGCGACCACAGCCGCTCGATTGCTCCGTCGCTGCTCGTAACCAGCGGGATCGACAGGCGACGGCACAGCAACGCCTCGACATCGTCGCTACGATTGGCGGTTGCTGGCAGCGCCAATCCAACTGGATCAACGACGTCTTCGCCGCGCACGACGCTCGCGAGCCGCGGTTCGAGGAAGAAGCGCCGTGCCATCGCCTCGGCACCGAGCGTCTCGCGGTCGGTGGCCGAGATGATCCTCAGCGCGCCCGGCACCAGCGCTTCGTGAAGCAGCAGCGCCAGGGGAAATTCCATGTCACGCGCATCAGACATGCGTTTCGCGATGCAGTCGATATGGCCATCGTCGCGCTGGCGCAGCGTTACCACGGCGGCCGCAACCGGCTTCTTCGCGAACGGCGCGTCCGTCGCCAGGTCGTGCCCAGGCATGCAGGCCAGACCGACCGCCTGAATCACCGGCCTGGGCATTTTGTAAATATCGTCCATATTCGAGTCCTTCGCGTTGGCGAGGACCAGGGTGCGCAGCGTCCCTGCTGCTTTTTTCCACTCTTCCCTGATCCTCACTTCCGCTCCCCCTGCCCTTGCTCTTTCCCTGCTTTTGAAGGCCAGGCCGGGATGGCGCTGGTTTTCCGATGCACGGCACAGGTGGTGCCGATCGCGTACGGCAGACATCCACGCCGGATGCGCGCCACGGGTTTTCCGCTGCAAACGACAGAATGGGCGGTCCGCGCCGTTCAATCAGAAGGGCGGGTCCGGTTGTGGCGAAGTTGAGAAGGCTGACACTGCTACGACGCGGCCCACTATATTAGCGTGACGGATCATCGCGCCCGGGTTGGCTTGGCAAGCGAGTGCGTGGGCCGCGGCCCCGCCGCTTGACATGCGGTGCCCTGACGGGTGTCGGCTTCGACATGGCACCCAGTGCGCGCGCATCGATATCGGCCATGCCGGACGTGCCGCCGAGCCCGCCCAAGTCTCGCACCTGCCTGGCGAGCATATCGATCACGGCGAGCGCCGCGCCTTCATCGCGGGCTTCCAGCCACGCGCGAACGACGGCATTGCCGTGCCGCAACGCAGGCGCATCGGCGGGTAATCCAGCGGCGGCTTCCCGACTGCGAAAATAGAATGCCCCGTCGAACTGGCGCAGCGCGATGAACGTGCGCTCTTCAGACGTCCCGCCAAGCAACCGCACCGAGGTGGTCACCTCACGGGACAGGCGGTCCTGCTTGATGGATGCCTCAAACTTTAGCGCACCGGTGCGCACGCGTGACAGGATTTCGCGCTCCACTTCGATCTGAATCCTGCGTTGAACATCGAGCGCATGCTGGATCGACGGATGCAACAACCCGACATAGTTGTAATGCGACAGACGCAGCACATCACTATCGTGGATACCGACGAGCCCGTCCTGCCGGCTGAGCGGCATCGCCCGCTCGGCGACGATTGCCAGCGTGGCTTGCGCCCATTCCAATGGCGTCCGAAACACGGTCTGCGCGCCGGGGACTGCTGTAGCGGCAGACCCGAACCGGATGCGGTCGTGATGGACCGCAACCCTGCCCAGGAAGTCCGGACCGCTCGTCGCAGGTGGCGCGGCAGCGACGAGCCTCGCGACGGTCGGCTCGTGCCGCAGGGTCGCCTCGATATGCGCGCGGAATACCGGATCGCGGGACAATACCCCTATTTCGGCGGCATCGCGCTGTGCGAGCGTTGCACCCGCAGGGCTGATCTTGCTGGCAACGCCTGCCGGATCAAAACCCATGCCGACCTTCTCGATCAGGCGGGCGGCATAGGGTGTGATCGCATGGTCACCACCGACCCGGTCGGTCAGCGCCCGGGCGATGCCGTCTGCAACCTCCTTGTTACGACGCTCCGCGCGCCACGCGACATGATCCCGGTGATTCCGCTCGACCTCCGTCCAGATCACCGCCCGCGTTGATGACGGCAGGGGCGATCGGGGAGCGGGCGACGGTCTAGCGGTCGATGGCCGAACAGGTGCCGGTTGAACCGGCGCCGGGCTAGGCGCGATGAATTGCCCTGCCTGAACGGGTTCCTTCGCTAGCCCGCCAGCGGAGTGATTGCGCACGGCCGGGTCATCGCGCGAGACCCGCGGCTCGGGACTGCGTTGCGCATCGGCCCAAAGGTCGCCCAGGAATGGCACATCGGCAAGCGACGGGAGCGCGTCCAGGTCGACGTCTTCGGTAGCTGACCGCGTGGTCCGGCGTGCGTAGCGCTCGCGGACACCCGCCTGGCGCTCCTGCTCGACGCGCGCCTCGCGCTCGGCGACGTAACGCTGCATGACCGGCGTATCGCGCCACTTGAGCAAGGCACCACGAAACCACGCGCTATGCGTATCGCAGTCATCGTCGAACAGTGCTGCCGCCCCGTGACGCCGCGCAAACGCTTGCACCTGTGCAAGTTCGCGCTGCTGTACAGCGCGGATAGCGACGAGCCGCTTCTGCTCCCGAGCACCGGCAAGATCGACTTCGCCGACGAGATTGTCCGGGTCGTCGCGCCGTTCCACCAGCAGCCCGTTCGGCCCTGCGACGACGAGCAGCGGCGCGCGAGCAATCACGTCAACGGCCCGGTGCGCCTCCGTTGCCCGGGATGTCACAATTAGCTCCGGCGGACGCTCAGCACTTGCGACGGTGGCGACGATCGCAGGCGCAGCGGTCCTAGAGATTGACGCCGTCGCTTCGGCCTCCCGCCGCGCGGCTCGGCCAATCAACTCGGCAACCGCGTCGCGCTCGAGCGTCAGTTCGATATCGAGCCTGCTTAGATAGTCCTCCGCTTCCCTGCCCCGCGCCAGCCAACCTGCCGTCGCTCGCGGCGACGTGGCCGCCGCGGCATATTCAGGTGCGAAACGCGCGGTGCGGGCGGCACGGCTGCGCGACATGTCGATCAAGATCTGGATCTGCGCGGCCTCGTGACGCAGCGCTGCCGCCTCTATCTCCGCCCCGCGCGCAGCGTCGTGCCGCGCGGCGGACGCGAATCTGCGATTTACCGCAGCAACATTCGCATCGTGCTCTTTGGCGGCACCGGCAAAGGCGCGGCGCCAGCCTTCGATATCGTTGGAAAGGCCCAGTTCGGTGCTGAACCCTGCCCGCTCGAGCACCGTACGCCGGCCATGCAACTTGCGCTGCGCGGTAGCGTCGATCCCCATCGCGGCCAGCGTACCGGGATGATAGCGGACATCGGCATCAATTGCCGCCAGTTCGGTATTCGTCGATCGCGCCAGATCCTCCCGCATGACGTCGATCCAATCCTCGCGCGTGATAACCCCAACCTTCTTCGCTTCGAATTCGAGGCTGCCGTCATCTTTATATCGAGCACGCCTCGTACCCATCAACCAGTGAAAATGATTGTTGAGCGGGTCGTTCAGCCCGTCGGGCACATGGTCGCAGATGGTCATGGGCACGAACCAGCCCGCGTCCATTTGACTCGCCGGATTGCACTGCCGCTGGACGAGGTCGATCATCCCGGCCCGGATCCTGCCGCGCGCGTCAGCGCTCAGACCGGCATGATATTCGCCCTCCCCGGCCAGATGGGTCTGGACCGCCCGGCCTTGCGACACGCGGACCGGCCGCGCGTCCGTGCCCACGTCGCCCGGCCAAAGCGGTCGGGTCTTGATCCACGCATAGACATCGAACGCGCGCTCGTCGGTCCAGCGCACCCCGTCTCGCGCCTTGCGCTGCGACGTCGGTTTGCCAACCGCGACCCGCGTTTGCTCCTTCACGATGGTTCTGCGCAGGCTCGCCGGGCATTCGGCCTGCTGTGCGATATCGTCGAACAAGGCTGGCGCGCGCTCGTAGAAGATGCTGATGCCTGGCGGGTTGCCACCGGGCGTGAGACGACGGTCACGTTCGAATGCCTCGATGGCGTTCCAGTCGGCGGGGTCGTTCAGATTGGTCCAGCCGTCCGCCGGCCCGCCATCGCGTCCGCCATGCCCGCGCATATACGCATCCTTGGCAGAACCGTCGATGCCGGGCTCAACACCTGGTACAGGTCCAGCCTCGACACCGACTTCGATCTCCTCGACAGCGCCATGTCCTGGCGCCCCCCGTTCGGAACCCGCCCCCTTGCCGCGAGCATAATTATCGAACGCCTGCGCGGTTCGGCCTGCGACCATGTTCTTGGCGAAGTGAAACGGGATATTCCCACCCGCCGAGCGCAGCCGTGACGAAGGCGGCGAGCCAGGAATCGAGAACGAGGTGCGATACGCATACGCCGGTTGGCGGGTGTCCTTGTGACGGGCGATACCGTCGATGAGACGAGGCACATGATGACGAAGGATGCCGAGCGGATCGTCGCATTCCATTGCTTCCAGATCGGCCGGAAGATCCTGGATCACCCGCTTGCAGAACCTGTTCCTGGCACCACCGAGGGACGACACTTACCCTTCTCCTGTACCGACCTT
>JAYVRZ010000186.1:0-13381 GCA_043775965.1 Sphingomonas sp. | reverse complement strand
CTTGCTGGCTCGGCACTCCGGCCAGCCAGCAAGCGAGCGACGGCGGTCGATCAGTCGTCAGCAAGCGCCGAGAAGTCCATCGCGGCGAGGTCCGTGAGGAGATCGGGCCCCGTCGGCTCCCAACCAAGGCGCGCGCGCGTCCAGGCACTCGATGCGGTCATGTCGAGCCCCGCGAACGGTGCCATCCAGCCGAAATAACGCTGGACCTCGTCGGCTGCGACCGAGCGGACGGGCAGCCCGGTTCCCTTTCCGATCGCCTCGGCAATGGCGCGTGCCGTGACGCCCTCCTCGACCGCCGCATTGTACCGAGCGCCCGGCTCGCCTTTCTCCAATGCCAGGACGTAGAGCTTTGCCACGTCGCTGACGTGCGCTGCGGACCAGCGTGTCTGCCCCTCGCCGAGATACGCCACCGCTCCCGCCCGACGCGCCTCGGTCACCAGCGGGGTTATCAGCCCGGCCTTGGTGGTGTCGTGCACCTGCGGCAGTCGAATCGTGCGCACGTCGATGCGACGCGCAATCAGCGCCGCGCCAGCCAGCTCGGTCGCGATCCGCGGATTGGCGTGGCGCGGGTTGAGCACGTCCTCCGTCGCCGGGCCGCCGTTGAGCGGCGTGCCGACGCCGACGCCCGAAGTGATCAGGATCGGCTTCTGCGTCCCCGCCAGCGCCTCGCCCATTGCGGCGATGTTGCGTTCGTCCTTCTTGGTGTTCTCGAAGAAGGTCGCGAAATTATGGTCGAACGCGCAGTGGATCACCGCGTCGGCCGCCGCAGCGCCACGCGCGAGCGTCTCGGGCTGTTCGAGGTCGCCGCGATGGACTTCGACGCCGGCGGCTTCGAGGTGATTGGCGCCCGCGTCGGAGCGGGTGAGGCCGAGCACTTGATGCCCGCGATTGTGCAGCTCTTGAATGACGTGCGAACCGATAAAGCCGGTCGCACCGGTTAGAAACACGCGCATGGGAAATCTCCTTGTTGACGAAACAACGTATCGCGATCTGTCCAAGCGTGTTAAAGTAGTGACCTTATCGTGGTATACCGTGTAACAGGATCGATCATGGCCAGTGAGGCGCCAAACCCGCTCGGAACCTATCTTCGCGATCGTCGAACCCGGCTCGACCCGGTGGCATTCGGGTTTGCCGGCGGGCGGCGACGGACCCCGGGGCTACGCCGCGAAGAAGTGGCGAGCCGCGCCAACATCAGCCCGACATGGTACACGTGGCTGGAACAGGGTCGTGGTGGCGCGCCGTCGGCCGACGTGCTCGACCGTATCGCCAAGGGCCTGATGCTTACCGAGCCGGAGCGCGAGCACATCTACATGCTCGGCCTCGGCCGTCTGCCCGAGGCGCGCTACCAGCCGGTCGACGGCATCAGTCCCCGGCTTCAGCGCGTGCTCGACGGAATGGTGCTGAGCCCTGCGATCATCAAGACCGCGATGTGGGACGTCGTCGGTTGGAACCGGGCGGCGGCGCTGTTGCTGACCGACTATGCCAAGCTGCCGCGCAATGGGCGGAATATCCTTCGCCTGATGTTCGGCAGTGACCGTGTCCGCGCCCGGAACGAGGATTGGGCCGATATCGCCCGTTACGTCGTCGGTGCGTTTCGTGCGGACGTCGCGCGGGCGGGCGCGAACAACAGCACGGCGACGGCCGACCTGGTCGCCGAACTGTCCCGGATCAGCCCCGAGTTCGAAGCGCTGTGGCGAGACAACGACGTGGTCGCGCACACCGAGGGAGTGAAGCGCATCCATCACCAGGATGCCGGACTGCTCGCCATGGAGTTTTCCTCGTTCGCCGTCGAAGGACGACCCGAGCTCGGCATGATCATCTACAACCCCGCATCGTCGGCGGACGCCGAACGACTGCGCGCGCTGTTGGACGCTCGCGAAGAGTGATCGAGATCGAGATCGAGATCGACCGGTCTCGGCTTCGTCGATTCGACCCAGGCCCGGACATTTGCCTGCCGACACGGCAACCTGCCCGGTCGGCTATTCAGCCCATTGCGCCAGAACGAAGCGAGAGATTTCTTCGATCAGCTCGCGATCTTCCGGCGTGCCGCCCATGAAGCCTCCGTGCGGCATGGCTTCGAAGACGTGAAGCTCGGTCTTCACGCTCGCGCGCCTCATGGCACGATGCAATCGAACGACATTGGAAAGAAAGAGATCGCGCGTGCCGGTTTGCAGGAACGTGGCGGGAAGGCCTGTGAAATTGCCAAACAATGGCGACAGGTAAGGATGCGCGAGATCAGCCCCGTCTGCATAAAGCCGATTGTTCGACATCAGCGACCCGGGAAGCACCACGTCGACCATCCGATTGACTTCAAAACTGTCGCCGGATTCTGTCAGATCCGCTTGCGGGGACAGCAAGACCAGGGCTGCTGGCAGAGGAAGTCCCTCGTCTCTTGCTCTCAGCGCCAACGCGAGCGCCAAGTTCCCACCTGCGGATCTGCCGCCCACGACTATCTTCGCAGGGTCGTGCCGTTTGAGTGCATATCGATAGGCCGCCAGGCAATCGTCGAGTGCCGCAGGGTAGGGATGCTCGGGCGGCATCCGATAATCGACGCCATAACACAGCACAGCATGCTGGTCGGCCTGCATCTGCGCGCTAGCGCGACATGCGTCTCCTCCGCCAAACACCAATGCGCCACCGTGCAGGTCAATATAAGCTCGATCCGACGCGATCGGAGCGGTGGGTGTCGCGATGTGGAGTGTCGCGCCGTCCGTCACGATGGTCTCGACGCTCAAGCGCAGACGTCCCGCGAGTCCTGTCACCGCCGCTGCATATTGCGCATCTGCCGCTGACTTCATGCGCATCCAGGCATCATGGTCCTCCGGAGCGGGCATGACATGCAAAGCGTGCAGCGGGATTCCGTCTTCGCCCACCAGGCGTTCGAGCGCCGCCCTCGCCTCGGCGCTGATCGACGTGGGGAAGGGTATCGTCCTCTGTTGAAGGACAATGCCGCGCGTGTGATCGTCCATGTGAGCTTTCCCTATTCGCGAAAAGGCGCTGGGCTGATTGTAAGGTAGAAGGGCGCGCGCTCGCCCCCTACCATTTTCCGCGCGGTCCCTCACCAGATCCTGACCCGATCTTCCGGCCGGATATAAAGCCGCTGCCCCGGTCGTACGCGCCAAGCGCCGTACCAGCCGTCGATATTGCGGACCACGCCGTTGACGCGCGCCATGGCAGGGCTGTGAACGTCGGTCGCGACCAACCGGCGGGTTTCGTCATCGCTGGTCTTCTCGCGCCAGCCCTGCGCCCAACTCAGGAAGAAGCGTTGGTCCCCGGTGAACCCGTCGATCAGCGGCGGCCGGCGTCCCGCCAGCGAAAGATGATAGGCGTCGAACGCGATCGAGACGCCGCCAAGGTCGGCGATATTCTCCCCTAGCGTCAGGTCGCCGTTCACGTGCAGCCCCGGCAGCGGCTGCAGGGCCGAATATTGCGCGGCCAGTCGCGTGGCCTGCGCCGTGAAATACGCGGCGTCGGACGGTGTCCACCAGTCGCGCAATTGTCCCCTGGCGTCGGACATGCGGCCCTGATCGTCGAACTGATGGCTCAACTCGTGACCGATGACACTCCCGATGGCGCCATAGTTGATCGCCGCGTCCGCCTTCGGATCGAAGAATGGCGGCTGCAGCATCGCGGCCGTGAAGATGAGCTGGCCATTCTCGTTATAGGCGGTCGCGTCTTGCGGCCAGAAGCGCCAGTCGCTCTTGTTCCACGGCTCCGCGAGCTGGCGGACACGGCGCTGCCAGTCGAACGCGCGGGTGCGCACGACGTCGCCGTACAGGTCGTCGGGCCGAATTATCAGCGTCGAATAATCGATCCACCGCTTCGGTCGGCCGACCTGGACTTCGAGCCGGGCCAGCTTCCGCCGTGCTTCCGCCCGAGTGTCGGGGTTCATCCATGACGCGGCATCGATCCGCGCGACCAGCGCGACGCGGAGGTCGTCGACCAGCGCCTTGATCGTCGCTTCGCTCTCGGGCTTGAAGAAGCGTTGGACGTACAGCTCGCCCGCCGCCGACCCCATCGCCGTGTTGATGAGGCGAACCCCGCGTTGCCAGCGCGGCGGCAGACCGAGTTGCCCGCCAAGCTTGCGCGTCCGAGCTTCGATGAAGGCGTCAGGCAAATAAGGCGACGCGGCGTCGGCGGTCCGGAACGCCTGCCATGCCTTCAGCGTCTCCAGCGGCGTCTCGGCATAGATGCGGGCGATCTTCGACACGCTGGTGTTGGTGGTCAGGACCAGCCGCTGCGTCGGCGACAGACCGGCCTTCTCCAGGAAGCGTTTCCACGCAAAGCCCGGCGCCTCGCGATCGAGGTCGGCGAGCAGTCCAGGATTGTAGGTCGTGAGCGGATCCCGCTCGCTTTCTTGCGACCAGCTTGCGCGCGCAACGCGGGTCTCGAACGCGACGAGGTCACGCGCGCTTCGATCGGGGTCGGACCAACCGGCCAAGCCAAGCAGCCGCGCGGCATAGGCCGTGTAAGCGGCGAGCTGTGGAGCGAACCGCGGCAGGAGGTAATAGTCGCGTCCAGGCAAGCCAAGCCCGCTTTGCCCGAGATAGACCGCATAGCGGTCGGGCTGCCGGACGTCCTTGGCCAGGTCGAGGTCGAAGATGCTCGCGCCGAAACCGGCATGCGCCTCGCCCATCAAGCCGGCGAGATCATCATGCGTACGCGCGGCGGCGATCCGGCCGAGGTCCGTCCGCAGCGGCGCGACGCCCCGCGTCGCGACCGCCCGTTCGTCGAGGAACGCCCGGTACAAGGCCCGCAGCTTCCCTCTTTGCGTGTCGATCGGCTCGCCTGGTGCGATTTCGTCCAGGAGCGCGCGTAGTCGAGCCTCGGCCGCAGGACGCAAGTCTGCGAACAGACCGACCGAGTTGCGATCGGCGGGAATCATGGTCCGGCGTTCCCAGCCATCATTGGTGAAGGAGAAGAAGTCGTCGCCGGGCGCGACGGCGCGGTCCATGCCGGACGCATCGAAGCCGGGCTGCGGGTTCGGCGCTGCGGCCGATCCGCCCGCCACTGCAAGCAGCAGGGCCGATGCGAAGACGGTGAGGCTAGCCGAAATGGACCGTGACATAGGTGGAAATCCTGAAATCGAATGAGTGGCGGGCGCTCATCGGCTGGAAGCGACCGGAGCAGGATGTGCTATCGATCGAGCGCCCTGAGCGCCGCCCTGACGTCGGCGACATAGGTCGGCCCGACGGGGATCACCGCGCGATCGCTCAGGACGAGCCGGTAGACACCCTTCTGCGGCGGAGCCCAGCGTTCGACGTGCGCGAGCGACACGAAGGCTGAGCGGTGCACGCGCGGGATCGTGGCTGGCAGGCTTGCGGTCAGATCGGCCATGGTCGTACGCAGCAGGTGGCTTCGCGTGGCCGTGTGGACCAGAGCATAGTCTCGCGCCGCCTCGATCCAGACGATCTCGTCCAGCGGAACGTCGTGTCCGCCGTGACGATCGGGGACGTGCAGGCAAGCCGCCGCCATGTCGGGCGCGCGCGGCGAGACGACTGAGCGCATCGCGGCTTTTTCCGCCCGGCGCCGCCTCGCGCGATCGATTGCCTGACGCAGCCGATCCGGGCGGAGCGGCTTCAGGAGATAATCGATCGCCTCGACCGCAAAAGCGTCGGCGGCATACCGATCGAAGGCGGACAGGATGACGATCTCCGGTCCATCGATCCGGTGAAGCGCGGTCGCCACGGCCAAGCCATTCGGCCCCGGCATCTCGACGTCGAGGATGACGAGGTCGGGCGCCAGCTGCCTCGCTTTCGCGATCGCGTCGTCGCCATCGGCAGCGGTACCGATCAGCGCGATTCCGGGCATCGTCGAAATGGCGCGTACCAAGCCGCGCAACGCCAACGGCTCGTCATCGACCAGCAGGACTCGCATCAGCTCTTCCGCGCTGCGGAAGGGCGGCGCAGTGGCATTTCGATCGCTGCGACATAGCCTCGCTCACGCGCTCTGGCGGTCAGTTGAGCCGCCGAGCCATACAGCGCCTCCAACCGGTCGGCGACGTTGCGCAGTCCGACGCCGGTACTTACCGGGCCCGACCCGACGATCCCGCCGGAGCCGTCGTCGACTACCGTCAGCGTCAGGTTGCCACCCCTCGCCGCCGCCTGGATAAGAATCGTGACCGGCTCCCGCGATGGCGCCACGGCGTATTTGACTGCATTTTCCACCAGCGGTTGCAGGATTAGGATCGGGACTTCCGCGTCGCTCAGGTCGGGCGCGCATTCATAGCGGACGCGCAGCCGGTCGCCGAAACGGACGGACTCGATGTCGAGATAGGCTTCGACCATTTCCAGCTCGGCTGCCAGCGGCACCAGCCCGCTCGGCTCGGTTGCGAGCGAGATGCGCAGGAAGTCGCTGAGCCGGGCGATCATCTCCTCCGCCTGATCGGCGCCGGCCTCGGCGACCAACGTCGACAGGGCGTTGAGCGTATTGAAAAGGAAATGCGGATTGATCTGGAAGCGCAACGCGGCCAGCCGCGCCTCGACGAGCTGGCGCTCGCGCGTCTGCACGGTCTGGGCCGACGCGACCAGTGCCGAGATCGCCGCCTGAAGGCTGAACAGCGCGGCGAAATATACCCAGTTGAAGCGTCGGAGCAGGAAGGCCGCCGCGATGTCGCCGCCCAATAGCGGGTGGCCGATAGTCCAGTTTTGCACCAATACGTCGATCGCCCAGAGCGCGGTAGCGCCGACCAGCACCGAACAGACCACCACCGGCACCGCGATCCGCAGTCCGGCGCGGGCTGCCCGCCGCGCTCCCTCGGAAACGGCAAGCGACAGCGCCAGGCCGCACAGGCAGGTTATCGCGACTTTCAGCGGTTCCGGCCAATGCACCGGCGGGATCATCGACAGGCCGAGATTGACCGCCCCGACAAGGCTCCACAGCAACACCATGACGAGCGACGACGGTACGCGAAGGATCAACGCGCCGGAGGGATCATTGCTGGGCATGGGGAGACTTTAGCCGGCGACGCGACGCATCAAACCCATGCCCGTCGCACGAAATCCGTTTTCATCGCAAAAGCTCGCAAACCCGATTGCCGGATCACGCCTCGGCGTGACCAGCGGACCGGCGGTGCGTGACCACCGCACCGGCGGTGCGTGACCACCGCACCGGCGGTGCGCGACCATCGCACCGGCGACAACGGATAAAGGTCGAAGTCCGGCGTAAACAAGCCCGAGGCGAAGGACACGGGATAGGCCGGGCATTGCCTCCCCCCGTCCCTACCGATCAGGCGATGCTGTCGATGGCGTGACGACGAAGATCATCCGCGTAGAGATCGGGCGCTTCCCAAGCCGGAAAATGTCCTGCCTTGGGCATGACGGTGTAGCGGCGGACGTTGTAAAGGCGCTCGGCAAGTTCGCGCGGGGCAAGGGCGAGATCGTGCGGCCACATCGCCACCGCCGTGGGTGCGCGGACATAATCGTCCGCCGACAGCGGGGGACGAAGTCGTGTGGCCTCATGATAATATCGCACCGACGAGCCGATCGTGTTGGTCGCCCAGTAGATCATCAGATTGTCGATCAGCGTCTCCATCGGCCAGACGGAGCAAAGATCCCCCCCACAGTCTGTCCAGCCGTGGAACTTCTCCACGATCCAGCTCGCCAGGCCCACCGGTGAGTCCGCAAGGCCGAAGGCGAGCGTCTGCGGCTTGGAACTCTGGATCGCCTGATATCCCCCCTCGTCCTTGCTCCAGGCCGCCGCGCGACGTGCATAGGTCGCTTCGGCATCGGTCGCCGGTCGATCGCCGACCCGATCGGGTTTGGGCGCGACCGCGGATACGTGCAAAGCGAGAACGCGGTCGGGATGACGGAGCGCGATCCGCGTCGCCACGCCCGATCCGATATCCGTACCGGCCACGAAGAAACGATCGTAGCCGAGTGCCGTCATCAGCTTCGGGTAAAGGTCGGCCGGCTCGACTTGATAGGGACGGCTAGGCTTGTCCGAATAGCCGAAGCCCGGGTGCGTCGGGATCACCACGTCGAACGAGGGATCGCCGGCCAGAAGCAGCGGTACGAGGCGCTGATATTCGACAAAGCTCGACGGCCAGCCGTTCATCAGCAGCAACGGCATGGGCCGGTGGCCCCGGCCACGAAAGTGCAGGATGTGTACGCCGTACCCATCGATCGTCGCGCGACGATGTGGCAGTTGGTTGAGGATCGCGGACCGTTCTTGCCAGTCGTAGCGATCCCGCCAATGGTCGATGAGCGCGGCGAGAAAGCTGCTCTGAGTCCCCTGGCTCCAGTCGGACGTCACGGCGTCGTTCCACCGTACAGCCCTTAGACGACGACGAAGATCATCCGTCATGTCCTGATCGAACGGTATCTCGAATGGTACGATCACGCCCGTCCTCCCTGCTTGCCCTTCGCCTGCGATCCCGTTGCGGCGAGCCGCCCGATAGCGTCGCGTCGACACGGCAAGGTGGATATGGACGCTGTCCGTTACCTCCTATATGCGGTTGATAGTAACATCAAGAGAACGAGCATGCCCGAACATCGCGAAGGAACCCCAGCCGAACTCCGCGACCTGGAGTCCTTTTTGTGGTGTGACTTCGATACGGTGTCGGCGTGGCAAGATTGGGTAGAGCATCGCCATTTCTGCAGGCACAGGGCGAAAACGAGTTTCGCGGAGGCCGGCAAAGTCCAGAATGCGCTTCGTCAACTCGAGGGATCGAACAACGGCATTGTCGCGCCGGAGGACGTGTCGGCAGCCATGACCATGCTCAACCACGTGATCCAGCAACACGGGCTACGGCCAAACATCACGGCGAATGGCGTTCGTGTGGATGCCGGCCCAGGCGATCCGGTCGGACACGTTCTTCAGGTAGCGATCCAGGCGATGACGACGTGTGCATGGCCCCGCTTCAAGCTATGTCAGGATCCTGCGTGTCGCGCGTCCTTCTTCGACAATTCCAAGAACGGCAGCAAGATCTGGTGCTCGATGAAGCTGTGCGGCAGTCGCAATAAAATGCGGCGTCTTCGAGCGAAGGCGCATACCCCTACGCAGCACGGTATGTGACGAACCACCGTCAATCTGCTCGCGGCTGCGCAATGGCTCAGGACCAATTCCTTGTGTCACCCGTTGAGCGGCCATGTTCCGTCGCGTAATTTATATCAGCAGGTCTCTCATCGGCGCCGATCCAGACGGGATTGCAGCGATCGTGTCGTCCTCAGTCAGATGGAACGTCGAAGTGGACGTCACCGGAATGCTGTGGGCTGACGGCCAGAGTTTTGCCCAGGTGATCGAGGGCAACGACGACGCTGTAGGGCAAACGATGGATCGCATCCGCGCCGACCGAAGGCATACCGCTATCGATTGCCTGTTGGACCGCCCGGTCCGGTCCCGGCAGTTTGGGAGTTGGTCGATGCGACGGGCGGGCACCGATGATGCCAGTGCCCAGGGGACGATTTTCATGATTGGCTTTGCGATGGGCCAAGAGACGGCTTCGGCCGAACGATTGTACCAGATCGTCTTGGCAAGTGACGGCCACGGGGCATAACATCACCGCTTAATCGAACAGGATACCGTCGAACAGCTTGCGGGCGGTGCGCAGCATGGCCGCGCCGACGATCTCGCCCTGCTCGTCACATTCGATCACGCAGCCGGTAGCGCCGGTCGGATGTTCGACGTCGAGCGTCCTGGTGCGCCCCTCCGGCACGACCGCCAGCGCGTGCGTGACCGATCCGGGGAGCAGGCAGGCGGTAGCGACGCTGACCGCGCCGAGCACGCCGATCGATGCGTGGCAGCGATGCGGTATGAAGGATCGCACGCTGATCGCGCCGCCATCCCGGGGCGCTGCTACCAGCATCATCTTGGGTACCGATTGCTCGGCAACGTCGCCGAGATTCATCGACGGCCCCGCCTTCAGCCGGATCGCCTCGATCCGCGTCTTGAGCGCAGCGTCCGCGTCCAGCGTCTCGCGATCCTCATAGCCGGTGATGCCGACATCCGACGCACGCAGCACCACGCAGGGCATGCCGTTGTCGATCAGCGTCACCGCGACGCCGTCGATGATGTCGAGCGCGTTGCCGGTCGGCAGGAGCGCACCGCAGGTCGATCCGGCGATATCCGCGAAGGCGAGCGGGATCGGCGCCGACGTCCCCGGCACCCCGTCGATCCGCGCGTCGCCGTGGTAGCTGACGATACGATCCGGCGTGGCGACCGTCGCGGTGGCGAGCTTGCCGGTGTTGACCATGAAGATCGACACGCGCGTCTCGCCGTCCTCGGCCGCGACCAGCCCGCGTTCGAGTGCAAACGGACCGACGCCTGCGAGCATGTTGCCGCAATTCTGCGAATCGCTGACGATCGCCTGGTCGACGAAAACCTGCAGGAACAGATAGTCGACGTCCGCCCCGTCGCGGGTCGAGCGCGACACCACCGCGACCTTCGAGGTGAGCGGGTCTGCGCCGCCCATGCCGTCGATCTGTCGCGGATCGGGCGAACCGAACGCGCGGAGCAGGAACGCGTCGCGTGCTTTCGGATCGGCCGGCAGGTCATCGGCGACGAAGAACCCGCCCTTCGACGTGCCGCCGCGCATCCACATCGCTCGAATGCCCTCAGACATAGACGAGGCCTTTAGCCGCCAGGCGATCGCGCATCGCATAGATGTCCAGCCCGAGTTCGCCCTTGGCCAACCGATCGCGTTTTTCCGCCTCGCGTGCCTCGCGCGCCTGCGCTTCGGCCAGCACGGTCTCGGCATCGGCGCGGCGAACCACGCAAACGCCGTCGTCGTCGGCAACGATGATGTCGCCGGCCTGCACCCACTCGCCCGCGCACACGATCGGCACGTTCACCGAGCCCAGCGTCTCCTTGACCGTGCCCTGCGCGAAGATCGCCTTCGACCAGACCGGAAACTGCATCTCGGTGAGGTCGCGGACGTCACGCACCCCCGCGTCGATGATCAGCCCGCGGCAGCCACGGGCGATCGCCGACGTCGCCAGCAGATCGCCGAAATACCCATCGTCGCACGGCGAAGTGGGCGCGACGACGAGGATGTCGCCCTCGTGCAATTGTTCAATGGCGACATGCATCATCCAATTGTCGCCGGGTGGCACCGACACCGTGACCGCCGAGCCGGCGATACGCGCGCCCGAATAGATCGGGCGCAGCCGGCTACCGAGCAGACCGATCCGTCCCTGCGCTTCGTGGACCGTCGCGACGCCCGCCTTGGCAAAGCCATCGATTACCGCTGGGTCCGCGCGCGTGATTTGGGTGATGACGCTGGAAATCGGTTTTTCCTCGTGCTGTTCTGGTTTTCACAGCAAGACCCAATACCGGGCAAAATGGCAAAACAGATTTGCGCACAGGGTATAAGCTGTGCTGAGGTCCGACCGATGACTGCCCTCCGAGATCTCAACCTTCGCCATCTGGACGCGGTTGCGACCGCCGCACGGATGGGCAGCATCAGCGCCGCATCGCAAGCGATGAACCTGTCGCAGCCTGCACTCACCCAGGCAGTCGCCAAGGTCGAGGCACTTTTGGGCCATCGGCTGTTCGACAGGCAGCCCGGCGGTGTCGTGGCGACCGAGGCCGGGCGGCTCATGGCCAGCCGGATCGAGCATGCACTCGGTTATGTCGCTCGCGGCGGGCACAGCGTCCGACGTAATGCCCGGCTATCGTCGCTTCCCCATATCGAACGACGGATCACGCTCGGGCAGCTGCTGGCACTGATCGCGGTCGATCGCGCGGGCAGCTTTGCATTGGCGGCGAGGCTGACGGGGCTTTCCGAGCCTGCCGTCCACAGGGCGGCTCGTGATCTCGAAGGACTGCTCGGAATTCCATTACTGGTGCGACACGGTCGAACGGTTCGGCCAACCCCCGCCGCGGCCCGGCTGCTGCGGTTCGCAAAACTCGCACAGGCTGAGCTCGAGGCCGGTTTCGACGAACTCGCGGCGTTGCGATCCGCGGGCGCGGGCCGCGTCACCGTCGGGGTGATGCCCCTGGCGCGCGCGATCCTGTTGCCGCAAGCGCTCGCCCGCTTCGCGCGAACCTATCCCATGGCGTCGGTCAACGTCGTCGAAGGTCCCTATGTCGAGTTGCTGGCGGCACTGCGCGAGGGTGCGATGGACCTGCTGGTCGGGGCAATGCGTACCCCCCTGCCCGTCGCCGACGTCGCGCAGGAACCGTTGTTCGTCGACGATCCCGTGATCGTCGGCCGTGCCGGCCATCCGTTGCTGCAGGAACCCGGTTTCGAGTTCCGCCGGCTATTGGACTTCCCTTGGGTCATTGCCGAAACCGGGGCCCCCGTCCGACACCGCTGGGAGCAGATGTTCGACGAACAAGGGCTGGAGCCGCCCCGGCTGAGGATCGAATGCGGCTCGGTGATGGTCGTGCGCGGGTTGATGCTAGAGGATGATTGGCTGACGCTGATGTCGCGCGATCAGTTCCTGTTCGAGGAACGGGCGGGATTGCTGAGCGAGATCGCCGGTGCGGGCGTATCGCTGCGCCGTCAGATCGGCCTGACAGTCCGCGAAGACTGGCGCCCGACGCGGCTGCAACGCGCATTCACGGATATTTTCCGCGCCACTTGCGAGGAATGGACCTCAGGAAAAGCAATGGACAAACAGCCGTTCCGATACGCGTGAACGCCTGGGAACGGCTAGGTCGCGGTACGACTTCTCCTGAAAGGCCGATGTCGTCCTCGCCGCTATGGGAACTTTGCCATGATCATCGACTGCCACGGCCATTATACGACTGCGCCCGCCAGCCATAACGCCTGGCGCGATCGGCAGGTCGCGGCGATCGAAACCGGCGGCGACATCGATCCTGCGTATCCCGCGATTTCCGATGACGAGATTCGCGAGACGATCGAGGCCAATCAGCTTCGGCTGCTGCGCGAACGCGGCGCCGACATGACGATCTTCTCGCCGCGGGCCTCCGCGATGGCACCGCACGTCGGCAGCGAGGCGGTCGCGCATGTCTGGGCGCGGCGCTCGAACGACCTCATCAAGCGGGTCGTCGACCTGTACCCGGAGACATTCGCCGGCGTGTGCCAATTGCCACAATCGCCCGGCATCTCGATCGCCAACTCGATCGACGAACTGGAGCGGTGTGTCACCGACCTCGGCTTTATAGGCTGCAACCTCAATCCCGATCCGTCGGGCGGCAAGTTCGATTCCCCGCCCTTGACCGACCGCGCCTGGTATCCGTTCTTCGAGAAGATGGTCGAGCTGGATGTGCCGGCGATGATCCACGTGTCGGGATCCTGCAATCCCGCGATGCATGCCACCGGCGCCTATTACATCGCCGCCGATACCATTGCCTTCATGCAATTGCTGGAGGGCGATCTGTTCGCCCGCTTCCCCAGCTTGCGCTTCATCATCCCGCATGGCGGCGGCGCGGTGCCCTATCACTGGGGTCGATATCGCGGCTTGGCGGATATGCT
>JAYVRZ010000185.1:0-9960 GCA_043775965.1 Sphingomonas sp. | reverse complement strand
GGTGGTTCTGGGTGGCGCGTGCGTGACGACGATCGAGGGTACGTTCCTGCTGCCTTGAGTGCTCGGTGCCTAACCCCGAGAGGCAAGGGAAGCTTGTTTCCCCGCGAAGGCGGGGACCCAGTCTGGGCTCCCGCCTTCGCGGGAGAACAAGGAAGAGCATACTGTCGTTCGAATGCGGGCGAAACGTTTCCATTGTCCTGACTTTGTCAAGATAATGGAGAAAAGGAGGGCAGGGTTTAAGCAGAAACCTACCGCTTGCGCCCCTTGGTCATCGGATCGGGTTTCTTCGGTTTCACCCAGCCCGGCGGTGGCGTCGTCCGTTGTTGGCTGGTGCCGAGCCCCATCGCGCCGGGCTGTTGTCGAGTCAGGCCGGCGGTATCCGCGACCTCGCCGCCGCCGCGCAGCACACTGATCTGGTCGCGCAGTCGACTCGCCGTTTCGAAGTCCATCGCCGCGGCGGCGGCTTCCATCTGGCGGCGGAGATCGTCGATATCCATCCGCCATCAACGCGTCAGGCGGCGGCGAGTGCCGCTTCGGTTTCCGCGATCCAGCCGCCGCCCAGGACGCGTTCGCCGGCGTAGAGTACCGCGGCCTGGCCCGGCGCGACGCCGTATTCGGGCGCGTCGAACACAACTCGGTCGCCGATCAGGCGGGCAGGGACGGGCTTGGCCATCGAGCGGACCTTCGCCGTCAACGGCCCGGTGAAGTCGCCGCCCAGCCAGTTGATGTCCGTCATCCGCGCCGCCTCGACCGCGAGCGCACGTCGAGGGCCGACGACGACGCGCTTCGTCGCGGGCTCGACGCGCACCACATACAGTGGCTCTGGACTGCCGCCGATCTCCAGTCCGCGACGCTGGCCCACCGTGAAGTGGATGAGTCCGCGATGCTCGCCGAGCTTCGCACCGCCGAGATCGACGATATCGCCCGCCGTCTCCGCCGCTTCGGGCCGCAGCTTCTTCACCAGACCCGCATAATCGCCATCGGGGACGAAGCAGATATCCTGGCTGTCCGGCTTGGCCGCGACCCCTAGCCCGAGTTCGGCGGCGATCTCGCGCACCCGTGCCTTGGGTAGGCCACCGAGAGGAAAGCGCAGATAGTCGAGCTGTGCCTGCGTGGTCGCGAACAGGAAATAGCTTTGGTCGCGCGCCGGATCCGCCCCGCGGTGCAGCTCGGCGCCGTCCACGCCTTCGACCCGTCGCACATAATGCCCGGTCGCGAGGCAATCCGCGCCGAGATCGCGCGCAAGCTTCAGCAGGTCGGTAAATTTCGGCCCCATGTTGCACTGGACGCAGGGGATGGGTGTGCGGCCGGCGAGATATTCGTCGGCGAACTTGTCGACCACCTGTTCGCGGAAGCTCGTCTCGTGATCGAAGACGTAGTGCGCGATCCCGAGCCGGTCGCACACCGCTCGGGCGTCGCGGATGTCGCGGCCCGCACAACAGGAGCCGGCGCGGCCGACCGCCTCGCCGTGATCGTAAAGCTGCAACGTCACGCCGATCGTCTCTGCGCCGGTGGCATGCGCGAGCGCGGCGACGACCGAGCTGTCGACACCGCCCGACATCGCCACGACGATGCGCTTTCCGGCCATCTCTGGCCCGAGCTGAAAATCGGTCTGATCCATCGTCTGCACATAGGCGCGACGGCGAGCCGTTGCAAAAAGATGCGCCGGTTGACCTGGATCAGGACGAATCGAGCGGAAAATGCGACCAGCGATTGGAAAAAAGCGACAAGTTCACGAACTCTTTCGCCGGGTTTTACGGTCCCTTCACCCCCTCTGGCTATACCGGACCTCCCAAGAGTTGTCGCGAGTATCCCGTTGGACCTGAGTTTCCCCCGTTTCGATCGCGACGCCGAGGTCACCGTCCTTCCGGGTGATCTCGCGGTCCTGATCGTCGGTATCGCCGCCCGCCAGGCAGCGAGCCCGACCGCGGTGGTGCAGGCCAGCTTTGCCAGGGCGGCGATCGACCCGAAATTGTTCGCGCCGCTGCACGGCGCGTTCAACGGGCCGATGGCGGCAGCTTTAACCCGGTGGAAGGACGAATGAAGATGCTGTTTACCGCGGCGTTTCAGCCGATCTTCAAGACCTGTGAGTACAGGTCGTGTGTGCGTATCGAGAGGGGGCCCCCCGCCCCGATCAGAGGTTTGAAATGATCGAGAACCAGAAAATCCGTCCCGGCAAGGTCATCGGGCCACTCGGCGAGCAATTGACGCTGGACAGCCTGCCGCCGCCCAGCACCACGCGGTGGGTGGTTCGCCGCAAGGCCGAGGTGGTCGCCGCGGTGAATGGCGGGCTGCTGAGCGTCGACGACGTCTGTGCCCGGTACAACCTGACGGTCGAGGAATTCGCCGGGTGGCAGCGCGCGATCGACCGTTCGGGCATGCCTGGATTGCGCGTGACTCGGATCCAGCATTACAAGTCGTTGTACGAACGCCAACAAAAGTATTGAGCTCCAAAATTCAAAACGCGGGCGGAACAAAAATAACCGCTCGCTCGTCTTTCCGCCATCGCCCGGATACGGGTTCAACGGAGGGAAATATCATGGGTCTCATTCTTTGGCTGGTCATCGGCGGTGTCATCGGTTGGATCGCCAGCATGATCATGCGTACCGACGCGCAGCAGGGTATCTTCCTGAACATCATCGTCGGTATCGTCGGCGCTTTCATCGGTGGCCTGATCCTGTCGGGTGGCTCGATCAACAGCGCACCGCTTACGCTGACCTCGTTCATCGTGTCGCTGCTGGGCGCTATCGTCCTGCTGGCGATCGTGAACCTCGTGCGTCGCGGTAGCGTCCGCTAAGGTTCGCATCGTCACGCGAGAAAAAGGGCCGTCCGGGCAACCGGGCGGCCCTTTTTCGTATGCGGGGAGCAACAGCCTTCCGATCCTCCCTCTGGCGGGGGAGGATCGCAAAATTTGACTAGTTCAGCAGGAAGCGCACCGACAGCGTGACCGTGACATCCTTCTCGCCCGGTGCGATCTGCGTGCTGTCCTTTGCCATCGCCCCGCGCATCATCATCATCATCGGTTGCGGCGCGCCACCGGTGTCCTGACCCGATTCGGCGATCGAGATAATTCGCGAGACGCGCAAGCCCGCCGCCTTGGCGTAGAGATCGGCGCGGCGCCTGGCCTGAGCGATCGCGTCGGTGCGCGCTTCGTCCAGCGCCGCTTCCGGCTTGTCGATCGACAGGTTCGGTCCGTCGATCTGGTTCGCGCCTTCCGCCACCAGCGCGTCGAGGATCGTGCCGGACTTTGCGACGTCGCGGAACCGGATCGAGACGGTGTTGGTCGCCTGATAGCCGGTGACGACGGGCGGCTGGTTGTCGGCATAGCGATATTGCGGCGCCAACTGGACCGAGGCGGTGGCGATATCGCGCGGCGCGACGCCGGCACGTTTCAGCGCCGCAAGAACCTTCGCCATGCGCTGCGCATTGTCCGTGAGCGCGGCGGCGGCGGTCGGCGACTGCGAGACGACCCCTGCGCGGATCGTCGCCAGGTCTGGCACGCGAGTCGTGCGGCCCTCCGCCGTGACGTCCAGCACGGTCCCGGCGGCGGGCACCATCGGCTCGACGGTCGTCGGCGCGGCCTGTGCGCCGGCGGCGGCGACCGTCACGGGCAGTGCGACGGCGGCGGCTGCAAGCGCGGCAAGGAACGATGCGGTCTTCATTTGTATCTCCCGGGTAACAGTGTGACCGCGTGTCGCCGCCAGCGCAGCAACGCAAGCTGAACGTCATTGCGGAAGGATCGAATTCGAAGCATGTCTTCGCCCGGCGCGAGAAGGAACCGGATTCAGGGGACTTGAGCGCGGTGACTTATTCAGATAATACAGCTTGCGAACGATAGTGCGGGTCGAATCAAGACCGGTCGGAATTGGGATTGTGGCGCGCATGAATTACGAGACGAAGATGGTCGGTAACGAGGGCGACGAGCAGCTGGTGCTGCCGGATTATACGGTGCCCTCGCATCGCCGTCGCAACATCATCATCGCCGTGGTCCTTGTGCTGGCGATCGTGGTTGCAGTGTTTGCGTTCAAGCCCGGCAAGAAGGATGCCGCCGCGGCCCCCGCCGTCGAGCAGGTGCCGACCGTCTCGGTCGTGGTGCCGGGCCGCAAGACCGTCGACCGCACGATTTCCGCCACCGGTACGATCGCGGCGCGCCGCGAGATGCCGGTCGGCGTCGCGGGCGAGGGCGGGATGATCACGCGGGTGCTGGTCGAGCCGGGCCAGTGGGTGTCGGCGGGACAGGTGCTGGCGACGGTCGATCGCTCGGTCCAGACCGAGACCGCGGCGTCGCTTGCGGCCTCGGTCAGCGTCGCGCGCTCCGACGAGACGATCGCGCAGGCCGAACTCGATCGCGCCCAGCAGCTCGTCGATCGCGGCTTCATCTCGAAGGCCGATCTGCAGCGCAAGGCGGCGACTCGCGATGCCGCGGCGGCGCGGGTGAAGGTGGCGCAGGCGACGCTGGGCGAGGCACGGGCGCGCAACGGCCGCCTCGATATCCGCGCGCCGGCCGCCGGGCTGGTGCTGACGCGCGGCGTCGAATCGGGGCAGGTCGTCGGGGCCGGCACGGGCGTGCTGTTCCGCATGGCCGCGGACGGCCAGATGGAGATGCGCGCGCAGTTGAGCGAGGCCGATCTCGCCGGGCTGCATGCCGGTGCGCGCGCGACCGTGGTGCCGGTCGGTACGACGCAAGGCTTTCCCGGACAGGTGTGGCAGGTGTCGCCGGTGATCGACCCGCAGAGCCGCCAGGGCATCGCGCGGATCGCAGTGGCCTATGATCCGGCGCTGCGGCCGGGCGGATTTGCCGCGGCGACGATCGTCGGCGGTGCCGCACAGGCGCCACTCTTACCCGATTCGGCGCTGCAGAGCGACGAGAAGGGCAGCTTCGTGTACATCATCGGCGCCGGCGACAAGGCGGTCCGCCGCGACGTCAAGATCGGGCAGGTCTCGGACGCGGGAGTCACGATCCTGGGTGGTCTCGACGGGACCGAACGCGTGGTGCTGTCCGCCGGCGGGTTCCTTGCCCCCGGGCAGAAGGTGAAGCCGGTCACGAAGAAGGCGAGCTGAGCGCATGAACTTCCGCAATATCTCGGCATGGGCGATCCGCAACCCGGTTCCCCCGATCGTGCTGTTCATCGCGCTGACGCTGGCAGGCGTGGTCAGCTTCATGCGGATGGACGTGAACAACGATCCGGACATCGATTTCCCGATCGCGATCGTCATCATCAACCAGCCGGGCGCCGCGCCGACCGAAATGGAGACGCAGGTCACGCAGCGCGTCGAGGCGGCGGTGCGATCGATCCAGGGCATCGACGAGATCAACTCGACGGTGACCGAGGGCCAGTCGCAGACCGTCGTCCAGCTGAGCATCGGCACGCCGATCGATCGCGCCGTCACCGACGTGCGCGACGCGGTCGCGCAGATTCGCAGCGACCTGCCCGAGGGGATCCTCGAGCCGCAGGTGTACCGCGCGAACACTACCGACAACGATCTCGCGAGCTATTCCGTGATCGCCAAGGACATGACGGTCGAGCAGCTCAGCTGGTACATCGACAACAACGTCGCCAAGGAACTGCTGTCGGTGCCCGGCATGGCCGCGGTCAACCGCAACGGCGGTGTCAGCCGCGAGATCCGGGTCATCCTCGATCCGCTCAAGCTGCAGAGCCAGGGCCTGACCGCAAGTCAGGTCAACGCCCAGCTCCGCCAAGTCAATCTGAACGCCGCGGGTGGTCGTGCCGAGATCGCCGGGTCCGAGCAGTCGGTCCGCGTGCTCGGCAACGCCAAGGATGCGGTCGCGCTCGCCCAGACGCAGATCAACGTCGGCAACGGTCGCACCGTGCGGCTCGCCGATATCGCGCAGGTCCGCGATCTCTATGCCGAGCAGCGCAGCCGCGCAGCGATCGACGGCCGCCAGACGATCAGCTTCGATTTCCAGCGCTCGAAGGGCTCGTCCGACGTCACCGTCTTCAACGAAGCGGTGAAGAAGCTCGCGGCGATGGAAAAGCGCAACCCGAACGTGCACTTCGTGCTGCGCTCGAACAGCGTGAAATACACCGAGGCGCAGTATGAGAGCGCGATCCACGCGATGATCGAGGGCGCGGTGCTCGCGGTGGTCGTGGTGTTCCTGTTCCTGCGCGACTGGCGGGCTACGGTGATCTCGTCGCTCGCGATCCCGTTGTCGGCGATTCCCGCCTTCTGGTTCATGGACCTGCTCGGCTTCAACCTGAACCAGATGACGCTGCTCGCGCTCAGCCTGGTCGCCGGCGTGCTGGTCGATGATGCGATCGTCGAGATCGAGAACATCGTCCGGCACATGCGGATGGGCAAGTCCGCCTATCAGGCGTCGATCGACGCCGCCGACGAGATCGGTCTTGCCGTGCTGGCGACGACGATGGCGATCGTCGCGGTGTTCCTGCCGGTCGGCCTGATGCCGGGTATCTCGGGGCAGTTCTTCAAGAATTTCGGCCTGACGGTCGTCGCCTCGGTGCTGATGAGCCTCGCGGTCGCGCGCCTCGTGACGCCGATGCTTGCCGCGTATTTCCTGAAGTCCGCCGGTCCCGCCACGCACGGCGAGGGCGTGCTGATGGACGGCTATATGGCCACGCTGAAGTGGACGCTGGAGACGGGCAAGGCCAAGGCGTCGTCGGCACGCGGCGGGTTCCACCGCTTTACCAGCCGGTTCCGCGATCACCGGTTCTGGGTGCTCGGGCTCGGGCTGTTCGCGTTCCTGCTGACGATCGTGATGTTCGGCGTGCTGCCGATGACGTTCCAGCCGGCGCAGGACAGCGACACCTCGACCGCGATGATCGACATGGTGCCGGGCACGACGCTGTCGCAGACCGAGGCGGTCGTGACTCGCGTCGCCGCGCTGATCGGGTCGCAGCCCGACGTGCAGTCGGTCTACGCGCGCAGCGGTGCCAATGGCTCGGTCAATACCGGGCGCGTCACCGCGACGCTCAAGGACGATCGCAAGATGAAGAGCCAGGCGTTCGAGCGTAGCCTCGCACCCCAGCTCGCGGCGATTCCGGACGCGCGCGTCGCGTTTCGCTCGCAAAATGGTTGGGGCGGGAGTTCGCGCGACATGAGCGTGACGCTCGGCGGCGACGATCCCAAGCTGCTCGACGCGACCGCACAGAAGATCGTGACCGAGATGTCGCGCCTGCCGACGCTGGTCGCGCCGCGCGTGGCGGGCAACATGCAGCGCCCGGAAATCGTCATCAAGCCGCGCTTCGATCTGGCCGCCAATCTCGGTGTGACCACCCAGGCGCTGTCGTCGGCGATCCGGATCGCGACCTTGGGCGATATCGATCAGAACTCGGCGCGCTTCTCGCTGTCCGATCGCCAGATCCCGATCCGCGTCGCGCTCGATCAGGGTGCGCGCAGCGAGCTGTCGACGATCCAGAACCTGCCGGTCTCGACCGCGTCGGGGGGCTCGGTGCCGCTCAGCCTGGTCGCGGAGATCGGGCTCGGCTCCGGGCCGACCAAGATCGACCGCGTCAACCAGCAACGCCAGTTGACGATCGGTGCCGACCTTGCCCCCGGTATCGTCTCGGGCGTCGCGCAGAAGCAGATCGACGCGCTGCCGACGATGATGAACCTGCCGGTCGGCGTGAACAAGCTCGTGCTCGGCCAGTCGAAGTTCCAGGCCGAGATGGTCAACAACTTCATTCTGGCGGTGATCGCGGGCACCTTCCTGGTCTTCGCGGTGCTGGTGCTGCTGTACCGGCGCGCACTGCCGCCGTTCGTCAACATGGGGTCGCTGCTGCTGGCGCCGCTCGGCGGGCTGCTGGCGCTGTGGGCGACCGGTAATCCGGTATCGATGCCGGTCTTTATCGGTATCCTCATGTTGCTGGGGATCGTCGCGAAGAATTCGATCCTGCTGATCGACTTCGCGCTGGAGGAGATGGGCAAGGGCGTCGACGTCTGGACCGCGGTGGTCGATGCCGGCCACAAGCGCGCACAGCCGATCGTGATGACCACGGTCGCGATGGTCGCGGGGATGATCCCGACTGCGCTGTCGATCGGCGGCGACGGATCGTGGCGCGCGCCGATGGGCATCGTCGTGATCGGTGGCCTCGTGCTGTCGACCATTTTGACGCTGCTGATCGTCCCCGCGGCGTTCAGCCTCGCGGTCGGCATCGAGCGGTATATCGGCCCGCGCCTCGGTAGCCGGCTGCTGACCTATCGTCCCGGCGACGATGGCAGCGAAGTGATCGGGCTTGCTGCGCCCAATCAGTCGGGTCCGCGGCTGGGGCCGGCTACGCCAAAGCTCGGCGACGGCACGCAGCCGGCCGAGTGATGCGCTCTCGCCGCGGGTGCTGAGCGACGTCGGACGATCGGGGCTTCGCGCCCGGCGTCGACGTCGCTCGGGGCTGGCGGTATCGGTCCTTGCGTACGGGCCCGAGGCACGATCGTCGGGATCTCCCGTGAACTATCCCCGCGCTGAGGGATTGTTTCGGGCATGACGACTCTCACTCGAACGCGCCCGGCCGGCGAAGCCCCTCCGGCCGCTCTCGTCCGCATGCGGATCGTCGCCGGCGGCCTGCTGGTGGTGATGGCCGCGACCTTCTTCGTCAGCCGCGCATTGGTGCCCGTCCACCCGGCCTTCGCATTCGTGCGTGCGTTTGCCGAGGCGGCGATGGTCGGCGGCCTGGCCGACTGGTTCGCGGTCACCGCGTTGTTCCGCCATCCGTTAGGCCTGCCGATCCCGCATACCGCGATCGTACCGCGCAACAAGGACCGGATCGGCGACACGCTCGCGCAATTCCTGCGTGCGAACTTCCTGATCCCGGTCGTCATCGCGCGGCGGACTCGCCGGCTCGACGTTGCGGGCGCGATCTCCCGCTGGCTGACCGATCCGCCCGAGGGGGCAGGGGGGCGGTTCCGGCAAGGCGCGTCGAAGCTGGTCGCACAGGTGCTCGAGGGCCTCAATCCGGCGCGGCTCGGCGGCATGGTCAAGGCTGGGATCGGCGCGCGGCTTCGCGAAACCGAGGTGTCGCCGATCCTGGGCCAGTTGCTGAAGGCCGCGATCGCCGAGCGCCGGCACGCGCCGCTGCTCGAAAGCGCGATCCGCTGGGCTGCGACGACGTTGGCGGCGAACGACCATCTCGTCCGCGCGATGGTGCACGACAAGGCGGGCTCGATCCTGCGCTGGACCGGGCTCGACACGACCGTTGCGGACAAGCTGATCGGCGGGTTCGACAAGTTGCTCTCCGAGATGGCGGAAGATCCCGAGCATCCGCTGCGCTTGAAGGCGGAGGAGGGGCTCGATCGGCTCGCCTGGGACCTGCAATATGATCGCCGGATGCGCGCGCGGGTCGAGGGCATGAAGAACGACCTGCTCGACAACCCGGCGATGCAGCGCTGGCTCGACGGACTGTGGGAGCAGGCGCGGGCTGCACTGCTGGCGATCGCGCGCGATCCCGAGCGGGCGATGGCGGGCAAGCTCGGCGATATCCTTCGCCAGCTCGGCGAGACGCTGCAGCACGATCCGCGGATGTCGCGGACGATCAACCGGTTCGTGCGGCGCGCGGCGGTGGGCGCAGCGGCGGATTATGGCGATGGGATCGTCAAGCTGGTCTCGGAAACGGTGCGTAGCTGGGATTCGGATACGATCACGCGACGGCTGGAGAACGCGGTCGGGCGGGATCTGCAATATATTCGGGTGAACGGCACGATCGTCGGCGGGCTGGTCGGGTTGGTGATCCATACGGTCGACGTGATGTTGTGACGCGTGGCTGATCTGTGAATCATCGACCGCTACCCTGCTCTTTCACTCCGTTCTCCCGCGAAAGCGGGAGTCCAGGAGCCACCAACTGCAGCGTTCTTGACACTGGGCTCCCGCTTTCGCGGGAGAACAGGATGCGTGGTGAGCACATCACGTAGCCAGGTCCCGGCGCGGTCATCCCAAAGTGTAGTTCCTGTCGGGACCCAATTTTGAGCCACCACCCCGGCGGAGGCCGGGGC
>JAYVRZ010000184.1:0-12794 GCA_043775965.1 Sphingomonas sp. | reverse complement strand
CCACCCCAACCCCTCCCCTGAAGGGGAGGGGCTTTGAGCGCGCCCGTCCACACCACCTGCGCTTATTGCGGAGTCGGCTGCGGCATCCTCGCGACCCCGACCGGCGAGCGCAGCGTCGAGATCAAGGGCGACCCCGACCACCCCGCCAACGCCGGCAAGCTCTGTTCGAAGGGCACGCATCTCGGCGAGACGATCGGCCTCGAAGGCCGCCTGCTCACGCCGATGATCGGCAAGCGCGCGGCCTCCTGGGACAAGGCGCTCGGCCTCGTCGCCAAACGCTTCCGCGACACGATCGCCCAACACGGTCCCAACAGCGTCGCCTTCTACGTCTCCGGCCAGTTGCTGACCGAGGATTATTACGCCGCCAACAAGCTGATAAAGGGGTTCATCGGCTCGGCGAACATCGACACCAATTCGCGGCTGTGCATGGCCAGCGCGGTCGCCGGGCACAGCCGCGCGTTCGGCGAGGATATCGTGCCTGCGAGCTACGACGACCTCGATGCAGCCGACCTGATCGTGCTGGTCGGATCGAACACCGCCTGGTGTCACCCGGTCGTCTATCAACGCATCCGCGCACGCTGCGACGCTGGCGCTAAACTCGTCGTGATCGACCCGCGCCGCACCGAGACCGCGGACGAGGCCGATTTGCACCTCGCGATCCGGCCCGGCACCGACGTCGCGCTGATGAACGGGCTGCTCGCGTGGTGTCGCGACGACGCGGGCGTGGTCGACTACGACTATCTCGCTGCTCACGTCGCGACCCCAGACGATTTCTGGGACCAGATCGGCGAGGGCAGCGACCTGTGGTCGGTAGCGCGCGTCTGCGACGTGCCCCTGCCAGACCTCAGGCGCTTCTTCGAACTCTTCGCCGCTACCCCGCGCACCGTGACGATGTTCAGCCAAGGCGTGAACCAGTCGCTGTCGGGCACCGATCAGGTCAACGCGATCACCAACCTCCACCTCGCCACCGGGCGGATCGGCAAGCCCGGCGCGGCCCCCTTCTCGATCACCGGCCAGCCCAATGCGATGGGCGGGCGCGAGGTCGGCGGACTCGCCTCGAGCCTGGCCGCGCATATGGATTTTTCGCCCGACAACGTCACGCGTGTCGGTCGGTTCTGGGCCGCGTCCACCATGGCGACCAAGCCGGGTCTGAAGGCGGTCGACCTGTTCCGCGAGTTGGGACAGGGTCGGATCAAGGCGATCTGGATCATGGCGACCAACCCCGCGGTCTCGATGCCCGACGCCGGGCGGGTGCGCGAAGCCCTGGCCGCCTGCCCGTTCGTCGTCGTCTCCGACGTGATCGAAACCACCGACACCTCGGTCCACGCGCATGTCCGCCTGCCCGCCGCCGCCTGGGGCGAGAAGGACGGCACGGTGACCAATTCCGATCGCACCATCAGTCGCCAGCGCGCCTTCGTGGCCGCGCCCGGCGAAGCGAAACCCGATTGGTGGATCGTCACGCAGGTCGCGCGCCGGATGGGGTGGAAGACTGCCTTCCCCTATGATCGCCCGGCCGAGATCTGGCGCGAGCATTGCCGGCTCTCCGCGTACGAAAATGGCGGCACGCGGCTGTTCGCGCTCCCCGGCCACGCCGCCAAGGGCAATGCCGAGTATGACGCGATGGCGCCGTTCCGCTGGGGTGGCACGCCGTTCGCCGATGGCCGCTTCCCCACGCCGGACGGCCGCGCACGACTGATACCCGTCGCGCAGAAGCCGGTTGCCGCGCCACTCGCCAAATGGCCGATGACGCTCAACACCGGGCGCTACCGCGACCAGTGGCACAGTATGACCCGCACCGGCTTGTCGCCGAAGCTCGCGCGCCACCGGGAGGAGCCGCTGGTCGAAATCCACCCCGACGACGCCGCACGGCTTGGGATCGTCGACGGCGGCCTGGCGCGCGTGACCACACCGCAAGGCGACAGCCTGTTCCGCGCGACGATCGTCGCGACGCAGCGGACGGGCGAGTTGTTCGTGCCGATCCACTGGACCGATCGCACCGCCACGGGCGGCCGCGCCGGGTTTCTCCCTCGCCCGCTCGCCGATCCGGTATCCGGCCAGCCCGGGTTCAAGTTCACGCCCGCCAGTATCGAGCCGGTCGAGACAGAGTGGCGCGGCTTCGTCGTCGTCCGCGGCGAGCTTGCGACCCGGCCCGACTGCCTGTGGGCGACACGCGTCGCGGTGCCCTGCGGGACGGCGTGGGATATGGCAGGCATCGGCGATGCCGCGGCCCTCGACGCACTCTTGCCCGAGGGCCAGCGGATCGAGGCGATCGACGCGGCCCGCGGCAGCCGCCGGATCGCGGTCCTCGACGACGGCAAGATGTCCGCCGTGCTGTTCGTCACGCGCGACGGCACGCTCCCGCCGCGCGACTGGCTCGTTGCGCAACTGAGCGAAGCGGTCGCGGCTCCCACCCTGCTCGCCGGCCGGGCGCCGGGTGTGCAGGTCGACCGGGGGCCGATCGTCTGCGCCTGCTTCGACGTCGGCCTGAAGACCATTCTCGCCGCGATCGCCGAGCAGCATCTCGCCGACGTACCTGCGATCGGCGCAGCACTCGGCGCCGGCACGAATTGCGGATCGTGCCGCCCTGCCCTCGCCAAACTCCTCGCCATCGAAGGATCGACGCATGCCGCATGACTTCCCGCCCGGTTCGGTCTGGCTGGTCGGTGCCGGCCCCGGCGATCCCGACCTGCTGACCCGGAAAGCCCAGCGCCTGCTGACCGCCGCCGACATCGTCTTCTTCGACGCGCTGGTCGGTCCCGGGATCCTGGCGCTCATACCCCCCGGCATCGAGCGGGTCGGCGTCGGCAAGCGGTCGGGCCGTCATTCGAAGGACCAGGCATCGATCAACGCACTACTCGCCACCGCGGCGAAAGCCGGCAAGCGCGTGGTCCGCCTCAAGGGGGGCGATCCGTCGATCTTCGGCCGCTCGACCGAGGAAATGGAGCATCTCGCCGCCAACGGCATCATCGTGAAGATATGCCCCGGCATCACCGCCGCCAGCGCCGCCGCAGCCTCGGGCGGCGCCTCGCTGACGCTACGTGGTCTCGCACGCAAGCTGACGTTCGTCACCGCGCACGCCCGCGCCGGCGAAGCGCTCGACCTCGACTGGAGCGCCCTCGCGGCACCAGATGCCACCCTCGCCATCTACATGGGCCGCGCCGCCGCCGGCGAGATCGCGCGCAACCTGATCGCAGCCGGTCGTTCCCCCGACACCGCGGTAATGGTCGCGGTCAACGTCTCGCTCCCCGATGAACGCATTCTCCGAGGCCGGTTGTCTGCACTCGCCTTCCTGGTCGAGACGATCAGCGATAGCGATCCGTCGCTGCTGCTGATCGGCGAGGCGGTTGCAGCATCACGCGACGAACGTACGGGGTGTTCGGGCTTGCTGTCGACGGTGGTAGCTCGGGCGGATCAGATCTCGCCCGGCGCAGTCTGCACTGAGAACTGACGATCTGGCTTAGCGACTGGCACTCCCGGAATTAGCAATCGCTACGAGCGGACGTAGTATTGCGCTTATTGTTCGGCAGCTGGTCGGGGTATGTGTTGCCGGCGGGTTGGGTAGCAAAAGACTCAGTTGCAGTCTTTCCCGGGCCGTTTCGAACTTCCAACATCGAGACACTCGTTAATCGTCAGATTCAGGTTCCAGAAGAGCAGCGGTGCGGTCGCGTCACCGGAAGGACGCCGTTTCGTAATCGAAATGACCCAATTTGCGTCTAGCCGCGACGACGGGGGCGGCCGTTCGGCTGCTGCGACAGGGAACCATCATGACATATTTTTCGCGCAGCGGACTGCGCAGCGGTCGCGGCTACGCCGTTCTGATGGCGTCCGCCGCACTGCCTGCGTTCGCGCCCGGCGCGCTTGCCCAGTCTGTCGCCCCTGAGCTCCAGACTGCCGATACCATCACAGATGCCGACTCCGCCGCAGATATTGTCGTGGTCGGTGCCGGAGAGACCCGCTCGGTATCGACCTTGTTGCCCGCGAACCTGGACGCACTGCCGCCCGGCACCAGCATCCAAAAGGCGCTCAACATGCTGCCGGGTGTCAGCGCACAGTCTATCGATGCGCTGGGCCTGAACGAACAGTCCATGTCGCTACAGGTTCGCGGTTTCAGCACGACGCATCTAGGCTACACGCTCGACGGGATGCCGCTGGGCGACGGCGCCTACAACAATTATAATGGTCTCACGATAAGCCGCGCGTTGATTGCGGAGAATCTGGGTCGTGCCGATCTCGCGACGGGGATCGCCGGACTTGGCATCGCCTCAACCAGCAACCTCGGCGGTGCGGTGATGTATACCAGCAGCAGCCCCAGTAAGAACATCGGCCTCAAGATCAGCCAGACCGTGGGGAGCGAGAATGCGCTGCGCACCTTCGTTCGCCTCGACACCGGCGAGTATGAAGGCCTGTCGGCCTATGTCTCGGGGCAATATGCCCGGCAGGACCTGTTCGTCGATCAAGGCGCGTACATTCGATCGACCAGCAAACAGATCAACGCCAAGATCATATACAAGACCGACGGCTTCCGCCTCACCGCCTTTGCCGACATCTCGCGCACGAACCAGGCCGACGACGCCTATCTGTCGAAGGACACGCTCGCTCGGCGTGGCTGGGATCTCGGCGGTTATGCACCCGACTGGCCGACGTATCTCAGCCGCAACGCCTGTGCCGTGACGACGACGCCGATCAAATGCGCGCCCTCGGTGTTGCCGGAGAAAATTGGAGACGTCACCTACACCAATGGCCAAATTCTGCGTAACGATGAGCTGTTCTATCTTGCCGCGGACATCGACATCGCCACGGGCTTGACCGCGCGCGTCCAGGGCTATCGCCACACTGACAAGGGTGCCGGCAACAATTTTATCTCCGGGCTCTCGACGCAGGGCACGGCAACCACCACGGACGACCTGCCGGTGCAAATCCGCGACACGCGTTATACCATCGACCGCGACGGCATCCTCGGCAGCTTGAGTTGGCGGATCGGCTTCAACCATTTCGAGGCGGGTGTCTGGACGGAGGGCAACACTAGCAGCGCGGCGCGCTATATCCGCAACGACGTGAAGGGCCCGTTCGACCTGGGACAGTTCCTCGGTGGTCAGCCGGCTACCGCGCAGTGGGTCCAGGAGACCGACTGGACGACGCGGCAATTCTATATTCAGGATACGGTCTCGCTGCTCGACGATGCGCTGAGCTTCGATTTCGGGTTCAAAGGCACCTATTCCCGATCCGATGCGCGCGCCGTGCCCGGCCTCGCCAAGGCGGCGCCGCCGGCGTCGACCCAGTTCGCGACCGGTACGCTGGTGGCCAAGGATTACTTCCTTCCGGAAGCGGGTGTGCGCTGGGAGGTCGCGCGGGGCCACGAATTGTTCGCGAGCTATGCCGAGAACATCGCGATGTACCAGGGCGGCTTCAAGCTCGGGCCGCAATCGGTGACGCAGGCGGTTTGGGACGTTCAAGGGTCGACACTCAAGCCGGAGACGTCGCGCAGCGTAGAGGGCGGCTATCGGTATGTCAGCCGAATGCTGCAGGTCTCTCTGACCGGCTATTGGGTGAAGTTCGACGACCGCTTGCTGCAGTACAACCCGTGCCCGACGAACCAGCAGCAGAACCCAGGCTGCGGCAATTCCTTCCACAACGCCGGCAGCGTCACCGCCCGGGGCGTCGAACTGGGCGTCCTCCTGAAGCCGGCACCGTGGATTACGTGGTATAATTCGGCCTCGCTGAACAAGACGACCTATGATCAGGATCTGAACTTCTGCACGACCACCTGCGTGTTTTATGCCACCGATGGCAAGCAGCAGGTCGATACGCCGAAACAGCTCTATTCGAGCATGCTGACACTGACGCACGGCGGCTTCTCCGCTTCGGTGCTGGGTAAGTATACGGGCGAGCGCTATTATACCTATACCAACGATCAGGGGTTCGGCGGGTATGCTACGGTCGATCTCGGCCTCAGCTACAGCTTCGACGATTTCGGCCCGCTGAAGAATACTAAACTGTCGTTCAACGTCACCAACCTGACGGACAAACGCTATGCCTCCAATTTCGATAGCAGCGTGTTCGCGCCGAGCGACCCGACGGGTTCCATACTGGTATTCCACTCGTCGGCGCCGCGGCAGGTCTTCGGGACGCTCGGCGTTGCGTTCTAGACGCCTGCCGGCCCTGCTGATCCTGCTGGCTCTCCTCACCGCCTTCACTGGCGGCGAGGATACCATCACCCGACCCCATCTGGATCGGACCGCCGGTGCGCGCAGCGTCTCGCTGCACGGCCGGACCTATGTCGATCAGGGCTTGGTCGGCGCAGGGGTACTGCCGGCGGCCACGGTCGATTTGCTCGGTGACACGCTGGGTTCCTTCTCCTCGCTGAAGATCGCCCGCGACAGTTGGAAGCGGGTCGGCGATCACTATGAAGGCGTGCTCTGGACCCTGCCCGATCGGGGTCGCAACGATCCCGCGGCGAAGCTTTTCTTCGATTATCCCGCGCGGCTGAACCGCTTCCGCGTCCGCTTCACACCGGCCAGCGGCACGCTCGACATCATACCCGATGGCGGCCTGGAACTGCGGGACTTTCGCGGCCAGCCCTTCACCGGCGCCGATCCGGGTACGGGCACGCTGACCGAGCGAAGTATCGCTCTGCCCGCACCGGCCAACGGCACAGGCGCCGGCAAGGTATCGTTCGATTCGGAATCGCTGCAATTCACACGCGACGGCGGCTTTTACATCGGCGACGAATATACCGCGAACATCTACTATTTCGACCGGCAAGGTCGCCTGCGCGGCGTGATCCCTCCCCCCACCGCGATTGCGCCACAACGGGCCGGACGAAGCTATTTCGGATCGTTGGAAGCACCCGACACCGGTCGGCGCAACAACCAGGGGCCGGAGGGCATGTCGCTGTCGCCCGACGGCCGCATGCTGTTTGTGGCGCTGCAAAGCGCGCTTATGCAGGACAGCGCTACCGGCAACGCAGCGGGCAGGATCAACACGCGGGTCCTCGTGTATGACCTAAGCCGCACGGCAACGCCGGCACACCCGATCGCGCATCACGTGGTGCAATTGCCCGCCTATGCCGATCGAGGTGATGGCAGCGCGCCCAATCGAACCGCGGCGCAAAGCGAGATCCTCGCGCTCGACGATCACCGGTTCCTGATGCTTGCACGCGACGCGGCAGGTCGCGGCGCGGAGACAACCGCGCCCATCGTCTACAAAAGCATTCTACTCGCCGATGACACGGGAGCGACCAATCTTGCTGGTACGTCATACGAGACCGGCATAGTCTCCGTGCTGCGGAGCCCGGCCAGCACGACATTGAAAACCGGTATCGTCCCGGCCGGCCGGGTCGAGTTGATCAACATGCTTAACTCGGTCCAGTTGGCACGCGTCGGACTGACCGTCGCCGACCTGTCTGAAAAATGGGAGGCGATGGATCTCGTGCCTGTGCTGGAGCAGCAACATCCGAACGACTACTTCCTGCTCGTCGGCAACGACAACGATTTCATCGCGCGGCATTGCCAGATGTCAGGCCAACCCTGCGATTCCGATGTCGACAATGATGACCGAATAATAGTCTACCGCGTGACGCTGCCAGCGCCGCTTTGACTACCGAGTGGCGCTCAGCGGCTGTTCCAACAAGATCGGCCGGCACGACTCCAGCGACTTCGCGGCTGGCGCCTGCTTTGAAACGATCTTGTCTATCATCTGAATGTCTCACGGGACTATGCGCCTCAATCCTCCAAGGGGATCCTCACGACATCGGTCAAATGGGCTGATAATCTCCATGACCCTCGGCGCCCGGTTGTCCGGCTGAACAATCCGCGATTTCGGATCTATTCTCGAGCCCCGACTGGAGCGGGCCCGGCAGCCACTGCTCCCCCTACCTCGGACGTAGGGCCCGTGCCGGCCTGCAGCAGCGAACTTTGAGAGGAAACAGCGAGTACCCCTGATACCACCGACTGTGTATCGGGGGTCATGCAACTGACCTCATCACCTCCAGCACCCAGGTCCGAAACGGGCGACAGCCCGTCACCTCGGAGTAGCTGAATGGCAGACGGCGTAAGACAAGGGCGCGGCAGTGTACCCGTCCGTCCGACCACTTGGCGTGAGCGGCTGGGCGCTTTGCGTAATCTACCGCCCTTCCTCGCCATGGTTTGGGGCAGCAGCCGGCTGCTTACCGGCACGACGGTCGCCGTGCGCCTGGTGCGAGCGCTTCTGCCCGTCGCGACGCTATTCGTGGGCAAGCTCATTATCGACGAGGTCGTGCACCTTACCCACCTCACGGCTCGTCCGGCTGGACTTACGGGATGGCTGGGCTCAGGTCTGCTCGATCGGCTGGAGTCACTCCTGCTGGCCGAGTTCGCTTTGGCGGTCGCTTCCGACCTGCTTGGCCGGATCGTGTCGCTCGTCGATGGGCTTCTCTCCGATCGTGTCAGCAACGATGCGAGCGTCAGGTTGATGGAGCACGCTGCCACCCTGGATCTCGCCGACTTCGAGGACGCGGCCTTCCAGGACCGCATGGATCGCGCGCGCATGCAGGCGAGCGGGCGCATGTCGCTGATGGGGCAGCTGTTCGGCCAGGCTCAGGACATCATCACGGTCGTGACCTTCGCCGCGGGGCTGGTCGTTTACGCCCCGTGGCTGATCGTGCTGCTCGCCGTCGCCCTGGTGCCCTCGTTCCTGGGCGAAGCGCACTTCAACGCGCTGAGCTATGCGCTCAGCTACATGCGCACACCCCAACGGCGCGAGCTCGATTACGTACGACAGGTCGCCGCCAGCGCGGACACGGCCAAAGAGGTCAAGATCTTCGGCCTCAGCCCTTTCCTGATCGACCGCTATCGTACCATCTCACGCGACACCTACAGCGCGAGCCGACGATTGGCGCTGCGCCGGGCGGTCTGGGGCTCGGGCTTCGCGGCTCTCGGCACGATCGCCTATTACGCCGCCTACGCGTACATCGCTTGGCGTGCGGTAACCGGGTCGATCTCGATCGGCGACCTCACCTTCCTGGCAGCCTCGTTCCTGCGGCTCCGCGGGCTGCTGGAAGGACTGCTCACCGGCTTTTCCTCGACCGCCGGCCAGGCATTGTACATCGACGACCTGTTCTCCTTCTTTCGGACCGAGCCCGGCATCCGCTCACCAGAAGAAGCGCTGCCGTTTCCAAATCCCGTTCGCCAAGGCTTCGTTTTCGAGGATGTAGGCTTTCGCTATCCAAGCGCCGAACGATGGGCCGTGCGGCATTTGTCCTTCTCGTTGGGACCGGGCGAGGTGGTCGCACTGGTCGGTGAGAACGGCGCAGGCAAGACCACGCTCGTGAAGCTGCTGGCCCGACTGTACGATCCGGTAGAGGGCCGTGTCCTGCTCGACGGACGCGACCTGCGCGAATACGATCTGGACGGGCTGCGCGCCGCGATCGGCGTGATCTTCCAGGATTTCGTGCGCTACAACCTGCCTGCCGCGGACAACATCGCGGTCGGTCGTATCGAGGCACGCGGCGATCGCGAGCGGATCGAGAGGGCAGCGTCCGCCGCGCTCGCTGACGGCGTCGTCGCCAAACTGCCCGACGGTTACGATCAGATGATCGGCAAGCGGTTCAGGAATGGTGTCGACCTGTCCGGTGGCGAATGGCAGAAGATGGCGATCGCTCGCGCCTACATGCGCGATGCCCAGGTGTTGATCCTCGACGAACCTACCGCAGCGCTGGACGCGCGCGCCGAGTACGAGGTGTTCCAGCGCTTCCGGGAACTCAGCGCAGGACGCTCGGCGGTGCTGATCTCGCACCGCTTCGCCAGCGTTCGCATGGCGGACCGCATCCTGGTCCTGAGCGACGGCAAGGTGGAGGCGTCGGGTACCCATGACGACCTGCTTGCCGCCGGGGGCCGCTATGCCGAACTGTTCGAGCTTCAGGCCGCGGGATATCGGTGATCCGTGGTGACCCGCGAGCCGACCCTCGCGGCGTTATAAGCGATCTCCAGGTTCGGCCGTTCGTTCATATCCTTAAAATAGCCAATTAAACGCCGGCTGGTGGCTCCTGAGCACCGCAGTTGAGTTGACTGCGGATATGCCCCGCAGGTTGGTTGCGCAAATTCTTCTGCGACGTTCGCGATAAAGCTCAGGCGTCGAGGAACGTGATCGCCCGATCGGCGAACAGTTCGTGATATTGGAAGATGCCGCCGTGGCCGGCGTCTGGGTAGAGGACGAGTTCGGCACCCGGAATGCGGTGCGCGAGATCGCGAGAGTTCTCACTGGGGACCATGATATCATGGTCTCCATTGGCGACGAGTACCGGCTGGCGGATGACTCCCAGATCCTGTCGGGACTGCGTTCCCCAGGCCGTGATCGCCTTCAACTGGCGCAAAAAGACTCTAGGCGTCACGGCCACATCGCGGTCGGTCTTGCGGGTTTTCAGGCGTGCAAGAAACGCCTGTGCCGCGCGACGGCTGGGCTTGCTCGCGGTGAAGAACAGGAACGTCTTCGGATCGCGAAACGTCAGCACGCCCTTGATGATCAGCGGCCAGGATACCGAGCCGACTTTCTCGATGCCGGTGCCGCCCGCCGGCCCGGTACCGGTTAGGATCAGCCTGCGAACACGCTCGGGGCGCTTCAGGATCATGTCCTGCGCGACGAAACCGCCTAGCGAAAAGCTCATCAGGTCGATCGTATCAAGCCTGAGCGCGTGGATCGCCGCGAGCATGTCGTCCGCCATGGCCGAGACCGTGAGCGGCGCATCGCCGCCCGATGCGCCGACGCCGCGGTAGTCGAACGTGAATACCGGTCGCCCTGCGGCCAGCGCCTCGACGATCGACGGATCGAAATTGTCGAGGTTGGCGCCCCAATGGTTGAGCAGGACGAGGGGAACGCCGCATCCCCTGCCCAGCTGTCGATAGGCGAAGCGGGTCCCCGCAGCCGCCACCGTTCGGGTGGCGACGGTCGCCCAGTCATAACGGGCCGATTGCGTCTCGGTCATGATACGGTCCATTGTTGCCGGGTCGGGAGCATAAGCAGGACGCGGGTCGATGCCCCTGTCACAAGCGTAGCGTCACGACGACCTTGCCCTTGGCGCGGCCGGAATCGACATAGTCCACCGCCTCATTCAGGCTTTCGAACGGGAACGTGCGATCGACGACGGCCTGGATCGAACCCTGCTCGATCAGCGCGCCGAGCTTGCTCAACTGCCCGCCATCGGCGTGCATGAACAGGAACGAATAGGCGACGCCTTGGCGCTTCGCCTTGCGCCGGATCCCCGCACTCATCAGCGGCAGGACGAGCCGTATGACCAGGTTCAGTCCTTGCGCCGTGGCGAATGCCGGATCTGGCGGTCCCGATATCGAGATCAGCTTGCCGCCCGGCTTCAAGACCTTGAGCGACTTTTCGAGCGTCTCCCCGTCGAGGCTGTTGAGGACGACGTCGTACCCGGACAGCAGTTCCGAAAAGTCCTGCGTCTTGTAGTCGATGACGACGTCTGCGCCGAGGCGCCTGACCAGATCGGCATTGGCGGCACTTGCCGTGGTCGCGACGGTCGCGCCGAGATGCTTGGCAAGCTGGATCGCAATCGTGCCGACGCCGCCCGAGCCCGCATGAATCAGGATCTTCTGGCCGCGCTTCAGGCCCGCGCGCTCGACCAATACCTGCCATGCGGTCAAACCGACGAGCGGGATGGACGCGGCTTCCGCCATCGACAGGCTGGCGGGCTTCGCGGCCAGATCGGCTTCGTTGACCACGATGCGCTCGGCAAAGGTCCCGATCCGCCCATCGCGCGGGCGGGCGTAGACCGCATCGCCGACCTTGAAGCGGCGCACGTCTGCACCGACCGCAGTGACGATGCCGGCGAGATCATGCCCGAGGACGAATGGCGGCTTGTAGGGCAGGATCGGCTTGAAGGCGCCGTCGCGGATCTTGCCGTCGAGCTGGTTGATCGCGGTCGCATGGATCTCCACCAGCACCTCGCTAGATGCAGGTACGGGATCGGGCAGGTCGACCAGATTCAGCCGTTGCCCTTTGCCGTACCGTTCGAGCTGGTATGCCTTCATGATACGCTCTCCTTCGTGACCGCCGCGACGGGATAATCGGTATAGCCCTTGGTGCCACCACCGTAGAGCGTCTGCGGATCGACCTGCGCGAGCGGAACACCGGCCTTCATCCGCTCGACCAGATCGGGATTGGCGATGAAGGGACGGCCGAACGCGATCAGATCGGCCTTGCCGTTCGCCAGATGGGTTTCGGCCAGCGTCTGGTCGAAGCCGTTATTGGCGATGTATGCGCCGCGGAAACGGGTGCGGAGCGCGTCGTAGTCGAACGGCGCTGCGTCGCGCGGCCCGCCGGTCGCCCCCTCGACGACGTGGATGTAGGCGATACCCAGTGCGTCGAGCTTCTCGACGATATGCTCGAAAAGCGGTTGCGGATCGCTGGTCGCGATGCCGTTGGCGGGCGAGACGGGCGACAGGCGGATGCCGGTACGCTCCCGCCCGACCTCGTTGGCGACCGCTTCGGTGACCTCGATCATCAGGCGCGCACGGTTCTCGATTGTGCCGCCATAGGCGTCGGTGCGGTGGTTCGCGCCGTCCTTGGCGAACTGGTCGAGCAGATAGCCATTGGCGCCGTGCACCTCGACGCCATCGAAGCCGGCCGCAATCGCGTTGGCCGCGCCCCGACGGAAATCGTCGACGATGCCCGGCATCTCGTCGAGGTTCAGCGCGCGCGGCTCCGATACATCGACGAAGCCGTTATCGACCACGGTCTTGGTTTCGGCACGAATGGCTGACGGCGCGACCGGCGCAGCGCCGTTCTCCTGCAGGTCGACGTGA